>DASSLE010000113.1:0-6884 GCA_035689725.1 Pseudolabrys sp. | reverse complement strand
AGCGAGATGGCGCCGGGGATGTAAATGGCGGGAAATTCGATCACCAGCAGCGCCAGCCAAAACCCAGGAATGTCGAGAATCCGGCGCAGCGCGTCGGGAACTGTATTGAAGACCGGATAGGGATAAAACGCGATCGGACTTTCAACGCCGCGCGCGGTGGCATTGAGGAATTGATCGTAAAGAAAGGGAAAGGCTAAAGCTGCCGCCAGCAGCGCGGCGCCGATTGATGAGGCCGCAAAACGGATCCGCCCATGGGCAGACGCGTCCGCCAGCAGAATGAATGCCAAGATTGGTAAAGCTGCCGCGAACAGAATGCCGCCCACCCAGATCGAGCTTTCATACCCGGCGACCGTCACTAGCGCGAGAATGACGAGCATGGGCGCGGACGGCCGGCGCGCAAGCTGCATGAGCAGAAAGCTCGACAGAAGTACGCACGAGGTGGACGCGATGTGCTGGGGCGCCCATGTGGTCTGGAAAAGCCAACCGGCAAACCCGGTTGGCGGAAGAAATATCGAATAGTAGACCTTGTCTCCTAGCACGGCCTCGAGGACCGGATGCAGGGACGCGGCAAAAGCAAGTGGCACGACCCAGACGGCCGCGGCGCGTCCTCCGATCCAGGCCGCAAAGCCCATCATGAGTGCGAGTGATGAGAAGGCTGTGAAGGCCGACAAGGCGATGTCGGCTTCCCAGCCGCTCACGTGAAAGGCCAAGGAGAGCTCAGCCGCGCTAAAATGCCAAAGGTAGTAATAGGCGAGCGATCCGTCGTATCCGGCCTCGGCAAAAAACGGGTTTCCCGGGGGAACACCCAAGCGGGTCATCTCGTCGATGATCGCAACCTTCGAGTGGTCGAAAATCGGCCCAGCGAGCGTTACCGTGTCGCCTGAGACTTTCGGGAAGATTGCAATGATTGGCACGACAACGAGCACGGCAGCGAGGCCGTAGGCCCAGGGCGGAATGCGGACATCGGAGCGTCGTTCATCAATAATCGGCAGACGATGAGCAAAACTTAGCGCCGCCAAGACCACAACGGAACTGAGCCAAACCGTCCACGGCGTGAAGCCGATCAAGCGAAAAAGCGGCAGTGCGAGCGCGCTATGAAGTGCCCATCCCAAGACGGGCGCGAGCGGCAACGCGAGCGGCGCGGGCGCCAACCGGCGGCTGAATGCAAAGCCAATCACACCCCAAAATGTGAGCGCGGCAATGCTGCATAGGAGAACGTGAAGGACCGATGGCATAAATCTTGGATGGGCTGATCGCGTAATGCGTTCGCCGGTACCGATGCGGGAGATGCCGGACTAATGCAAGCAATGAGGACGGCCAAGCGCACAGAATATTTCGGGTAAATGCCCAGAATCGCGCTCACTTTTTATTGAACATGACTGATGCTGCGAGTTCAAATCGATAGCTTTTTGCTATCTGCTCCCATGTTATCGCTGTGTCCTGCGAAGCAATGACCGCCGTAACGATTGAGAACAAATTGAAAGACTTAAGGATCAACGCTTTGAGCACCGTTGCAGTAGCGATCATTTGCAAAACGCCGATAAGCGGCACATCGAAGACACGGCTGTCGCCGCCTTTGCGGCCCGATGAATGCGCGGCGATTTCCGCCTGCTTCATTCGCGATCTGTCGAAGACCGTTCAAAGCTTGGCCGCCGACGGCGACGTTACCGGATATGCCGTCTATACACCACGGGGCTCGGAGGCGTCGCTCAAGCGCTTGTTGCCCCAGGAATTTAGGCTCTTGCCACAAATCGATGGCGATTTCGGCGAGCGCCTTCTCCAGGCCGCCATCGATCTTTTCCAGCCGGGCCACACCGGCGCGCTCCTTCTCAATTCAGATTCGCCGACCTTGCCCAAGGCGATCTTGCGCCAAGCCGTTGATGCGGTGCGCCGCGGCGACAATGTCGTCTTGAGCCCGGCCTTCGACGGTGGCTACACGCTGATTGGATTATCCAAGCCGCATGCACGATTGTTTGCGGAAATTCCATGGAGCACAAGCGAAGTCTACGAGTCCACACTTGACCGCGCGCGCGAGGTCGGCGTGCCGGTCGTGAATGTGTCCGGCTGGTATGATGTGGACGATGCGACGTCGTTACGCATGCTCGAGGCCGAATTGTCTGGCGAGCACCCACCTTTTGCAGCCATGGATTTGATCGGCGCTGAGGCGCCGGCGACGCGGCAATTCATGCGTGCGCGGCAGACCGCGCCGGTGACCTGACAGCTATGCGTTTTTCCGCTGGCGAACGAATTGTCTCCGTCGTTATTCCATGTCTCAACGAAGAGGCGGCGATCGCCGGCGTCGTTTGCGAAGTACTCGCGCAAAACGTTGACGAGGTGATTGTTGTCGACAACGGCTCAACCGACAGAACCGCGGAGCGGGCCGCCCAGGCGGGCGCGCGGGTCGTGCGGGAGCTCGAGCGCGGTTATGGCCGAGCCTGTGCGGCCGGACTGAATGCCGTGCGGCCCGACGCCAGGATCGTTTGCTTTCTCGATGGCGACGGCAGCGATGTTCCCGATTTTTTGCCTGCCATCGTGCGGCCGATTGCGGAGGATGAGGCAGACTTCGTTATGGGCTCGCGCCTGCGCGGTAGACGCGAGCCGGGTAGCATGACGCCGCAGCAGATCGTCGCTGGCTGGCTCGCCGGCCTGCTGCTGCGCGTCACCTATGGCGTGCGCTTTACCGACATGTCGCCATTCCGCGCCATGCGCGTCGACCGGCTGCGCTTGCTTCATATGGCTGAGCCGACCTATGGATGGAATCTCGAAATGCAGATGCGCGCGGCCGCCGCCCGATGTCGGATCGTAGAAATCCCGGTTGATCATCGCTGCCGGCGGGGCGGCGTTTCGAAAGTGTCGGGCAATGCCGTCGCCGGCCTGCATGCGGGATGGAAAATTACAACGACATTCCTGCGGCTTGCCATGTCGCAGCGGACGGCGTGAGCATGCGGGTCCTTCTCACCGGCGGCGCCGGGTTCATCGGTCGCCATGTTCTGCGCGAACTTCTCACCCGCGGACATAGCGTGCGTGTTCTGGATTCGCTGCGCCCTGATGTCCATGCTGCCGACAGTGCGCGAACGCTGGACGGCGCGGAGCTGCATATTGCCGACCTGCGCGATGCGGATGCTATCGATCAAGCGCTGATCGATGTGGATGCCGTCATTCACCTCGCGGCAAAAGTCGGCCTGGGTGTCGACGTTCTTGATTTAC
This sequence comes from Pseudolabrys sp., assembly GCA_035689725.1. Classification (GTDB taxonomy): domain Bacteria; phylum Pseudomonadota; class Alphaproteobacteria; order Rhizobiales; family Xanthobacteraceae; genus Pseudolabrys. The sequence continues at coordinate 3,677 of DASSLE010000113.1, read as the reverse complement.
CGGATTATGCCGCGTCCAACGATGTCGGAACGGCCGTGCTGCTTGCCGGCATGGCGCGGGCGGGCGTCATGCGACTTATACTGGCGAGCTCAATGGTCGTGTACGGCGAAGGCTTGGCAAGTTGCCCCGAGCACGGCAGCGTGACACCCGGCCCGCGTACCGAGGCGGCGCTGGCAGCCGGGCAGTTCGAGCCGCCATGCCCGATCTGCGGCCGCGCACTGACGCCCGCTCTAGTCGACGAGATGGCGCCGCTCGATCCGCGTAATGCCTACGCAAGCAGCAAGGTCGCTCAGGAATTCTATGCCCACAATTGGTCACGCATAACCGGCGGGTCGGTGACCGCGCTGCGTTACCACAATGTGTATGGACCCGGCATGCCACGTGATACCCCATACGCGGGCGTTGCGGCGATCTTTACGTCCGCGCTCCGACGGGGCGAGCCTCCCAAAGTGTTCGAGGATGGCCGCCAGCGGCGCGATTTTGTCCATGTCCGTGATGTCGCGAGTGCCACGGTTCTCGCCTGCGAGAAGCAAATTAACGGCGTGAGAGCATTCAATGTCGGATCGGGCACGCCGCGCACGGTCGGGGAGATGGCTGCCGCGCTAGCCGATGCCCTGAAGGGGGCACGGCCGATCGTCACCGGTACTTTTAGGTTGGGAGACGTTCGCCACATCACAGCTGATTCGTCGCGGCTACGCACCGAACTGAGTTGGCTGCCGCAAGTAGATTTCCGGCAAGGGATGATTGAATTGGCAAGCATTTGAACCACTCATCGTAAAAGCAGATTAACGGTGCCGGAATGACATTTTCGCGTCCGATTTCCGATCGCTACTTCGAGGACTATGTTGAAGGCGACGTACACCGCTTCGGCACTATCGCGGTCGAGGCAGATGAGATAATCACCTTCGCCAAGCGGTTCGATCCACAAGCGATGCACGACGATCCCAAGGCGGCCAAGAGCGGCCCCTTCGGCGGCCTAATCGCCAGCGGTTGGCACACCGCTGGGCTCATGATGCGGCTATATGTGGAGCATTATCTCACCCAAGTGGCGAGCTTAGCCTCACCCGGCCTCGATGAGCTGCGCTGGCTTAAGCCGGTGCGCCCGGGCGACACTCTGTCGGTCTGTGTGACCGTGCTCAAAACCGTCCCCTCGAAGTCCAAGCCCGATCGCGGCGCGGTCACTTCGTTCGTCGAGGTAATCAATCAGGCCGGCGAAGTGGTGATGACACTCAAGATCGTCAACATCATTGCCAAGCGGCCGCCAGCATTGTGACCGTCAAAATTGACAAAATCCATCTGGCTTGTGCCCGTTACATACCGGTGATCAGTCGTATGCTGGCGACGACATTGCGCTATGGGAAATCCACGAAACGTTCGCGGCGCAGGTGCTGTGTCACATCAAGGGTCTCGAGGATAAAGCGTTCGTGCGCGAAAAGGCGGCGTCGCGCACACGTTCGGTTCGTTCCCGCGTGATCGCGTGAATCCAAACGGCGGTAGCATCGCGCTCGGCCATCCGTTTGCCGCGACCGGCGCGCGCATTCTTAGCCAAGCAATTAAGGAACTGGTGACGATGCCGCAGGGCAGCCGCGCCATCGTCAGCATCTGTGCCGACGGCGGACTTGGCAGTGTGGCATTGCTGCAGTGCCGATGAGGATGGCCAATGTCTGCTTTGGAGGAAAAGCAGACATGGCACGCACTTGGCGCAAGGTCTTCTAATGACCCAAAGCGGACATTGGTTGAGGGATGTCACGAAAGTCTGAGCTAAGCGGGATTGCTCGCTGTTACCTTCCACGAGCTCGAATCCATCATTACCCCGTCAGGGCCTTGGTACTTTGCGAGCTGTGCCTTGAGGGCCGCAGCGATTTCGTCGTGCCGACCTTCAGCCAACTTTCCGGCTTCGCGGTACACTTCACCAGCTGGTCCGATCGCAAGCTGAAATCCAACAGCATCGTCGAGGTCTTTGCCCACGAATACTTTGGCATCGACCTGCTCGAACTTGATGTCCTTATAACCAGCGATTTCGAGTTGCTTCGTCACAACCCCAGTATCGGCCATGGAGAACGGTCCAGGGCCACATGTTTGCGCATTCTCGCCGGGCGGCGGCAGGTAGCGTAGCACGATGTCCTTGGCCGAGCCGAGCCATGGGTTATCCTTTATGCCGCGCCACACGATCATCGTCATGATGCCGCCGGGTTTGAGAGTTTTGCGCATATTGCGCAGTCCCGCCACGGGGTTCTCGAAGAACTGCGTGCCAAACCGCGAAAAGCAGAAATCATGAACGGGTTCGAATGGGTATGTCTGCACGTCCTCGGCCAAGAACGTGATGTTGGTAATGCCCGCTGCTTTCGCGTCCTTGCGACCGAATTCCAGGAAAGCATCACAGCAATCGACAGCCAAAACCGAGCCAGAGGGACCTACCAGTCGGGCCAGCTTGATCGCGGTATCGCCAAAGCCGCAACCCGCATCGACCACCTTGTCGCCGGGCTCGACCGGCAAAGTCGGAAAGATTGCCTCACTGTGGAGCGTCAACCCATCAACGAGGATGTGCTTCCAGCGGATGAATTTTGGCACCAGTACACTATTCCAGAAGTCGATGTATTGGCTGTGTTGACGTTGCTGCTGAGCAAGAGTTTCAACGGCCATAACATGCCTCCCATGATATTCGGTGAGCAGGATTGTCGCCCAAACGCAGTTGGGTGCAAGTACTGCCATTACGCGTTTCACCGAATCGGCTGTCCACTTGACTCACAGGCTCTTCGCCCACCGCTTGGCATACCAGAGAGCGGTCGCAATGCCCGCCGAGACCACGGCTGTGACCAGCGGTTCCGCCCATTGCGGTGGAAAGTGCGATGGATGCGCGAAGACATCACCGATGAACGTTGCGAAAGCGCTGATCGTAGCCTGGCGAGCGACCGAGTTGGTCGTCCGATCCATCTGTGCAAGCAGGGCAACGCTAACGGCCGCGCCAACAATTCCACAAACCGAAGCGAGGCGCGCGTGTTCTAGACTGAACGCGGCCAGAAAATCGCCGCGCGCCATCACGAGAAAGCAGGCGAGCCAAGCTCCTACGAACTTTTCAGCAGCAGTGCGGACAAGCCCACCCGCGCGCAAACCGTCCAATGCGAGGATACTGAACCTGAGGCTTGACATGCGTTCATCCCTCTTGTCCTGCCGTACCACCTCGATTTGCGACATTCAGCCGAGAAGGGCAATGAATTCCCGCATCACGCGGGATCAATTCGGGGTGACACCGGATTACCCAGTCTCTTTTGGTCTGAGACCTGAAACCTGTCCGCTAATGACCCAAAGCGGACATCGCGTTAGTAAATTAGGCTGCGCTTTCGTCCGATCTGAGCCGGAGGCAAATGGCCAAATACGCCGCCGTGGCTAAAGCGAGCGCGATTCCACCGACGCAAGCCTGCCATCCGAAGCGATCGAAGGTCTGGCCAAGTACGGCGGTGCCAACCAACCCACCAAAGAAATAGCAAGCGAGATAGATGCCGCTCGCCGACCCACGGTCCGCGGTCGCTGCGCGGCCGACAAAACCCGTGGCCGCCGCCTGCGCGAAGAATGTGCCGACGCCCACGAGCATTAAACCGGCAATCACTGCCGAAAGGTTTGGCAGCATTAAGAGGGGCAGCCCAAGGCCGGCCAACGCCAAAGCACTCCAAAAGGTA
>DASSLE010000112.1:0-7914 GCA_035689725.1 Pseudolabrys sp. | reverse complement strand
CCGCGGGCGCAGTCGCAGCCCCGGGATAATGCGGCGACAGTAAAATCTCGTTCTCGCCTGTTACGGATGACTCATCCGGATTGCGCAATGTGGGCGCGAAGGAGTCCTCGGCCGGCATGGGGGGAGCCGCAGGGACCGTATCCAGATCGCCAGTGTGAGCCTCGGACCTCGATCGGAGCGGAAACGGTATACGGCCTTTGGGTGGGATCGGGCGCGATGCACCGGAATCTTCAAAGCCTTCTATTGGCTCCCCAAGCCGGGCTGACGACTGGCCAGTCAGCGCCTCCGCGACCCGCCGCATCTGCCCAGCGACCACGCCGAGCCCTATAATGATGAGGCCGCCTATACCTGCGGTCGTGCCAGCGCCAATAAGGGTATTTCCGAAGCTGAATTCATTGATCGGAATACCAAATCCGATCATCACAAGGCCTGCAAAAAGCGCAAACACACCGATGCCATACAACAAAGCCGGCATACTCTTTCGTTCCTTCCCCCGTAACTTTAGCCGCAATTGGCCGGCTAAATTATTCTAACAACGCCAAATTCTCGCCTTTTCGACCGCCTGCGGCAACTGTTTAGTTGGAACTCTCGCGGACGGCTCAAAGCTTGTCTGCTGGGCCAGCCAATCTTCTCGGCCGTTGCCCCCGACCGCGCCACCGCCTAATTACTTGAGTAAGGAACTCGCCCGGCGCGGCCCGGGTTCCATCTGATGGCCGGATAATTCCGCATTCATCGTTAGTGGATCGAGGAGGACACAATGTCATTCAAGCTGCCCGACCTGCCTTATGCCCATGACGCACTCGCACCGTATATGTCGCGCGAGACGCTCGAATATCATCACGACAAGCACCATAAGGCCTACGTCGACAACGGCAACAAACTATTGGAAGGCAGCGGGCTGGAAAACAAATCGCTCGAGGACGTGGTGAAGGGGTCTTTCGGCAAGAATGCCGGCCTCTTCAACAATGCTGGCCAGCATTACAATCACATGCATTTCTGGAAGTGGATGAAGCCGAATGGCGGTGGCGACAAGATTCCAGGCAAGCTGAAGGCAAAGATCGATAGCGATCTCGGCGGTGTCGCCAAGATGAAAGAGGATTTCACGCAGGCCGGTGTCACCCAGTTCGGCTCCGGTTGGGCGTGGCTTGCGATCAAAGACGGCAAATTGATCGTCACCAAGACACCGAACGGCGAGAATCCTCTCGTTCACGGTGCAACGCCGATCCTCGGCTGCGATGTGTGGGAGCATTCTTACTACATCGACTATCGCAATCGCCGGCCTGACTACCTCAAGGCATTTCTGGATCATCTGGTGAATTGGGAATACGTCGAAGAGTTATTCGGCGCCGCGAGCAAATAGACATCTCCACCTCGACCTTATCCATTCGTCTCTCCGGCACCAGGTCGGCAGCGATCACTGCCGACCGTCTTGCCATTGTCGTCCTCGCCATCGTGACAGCGATCGTGGCGATAACGTTCCGCGACTACGGTCTCGGCTGGGACGACTATACCCATTCGCAATATGGCGACCTGCTGCTCGCCCTCTACGGCTCGGGCTTTGCCGACCAACGCGCACTTTCCTTCGTCAATCTTTACAAATACGGCGGCGGCTTCGACATGGCGGCTGCGCTCATTGCCAAGGTGCTTCCATTCGACCTGTTTGAAACCAGGCGGTTGGTCGGGGCGGGTATCGGCATCATCGGCCTGATTGCAACGTGGCGCATCGGCCGCCGCCTGGGTGGCCCATGGGCCGGCCTGGTCGCGCTCATGTTGCTCGCAACCTGTCCGCTTTACTACGGCCACATGTTCATGAACGCTAAAGACGCGCCCTTCGCCACAGCGATGGCGGTGCTCCTGCTCGGCATGGTGCGCGCTTTTGACGAATATCCGCAACCAAGCGCGCGGACCGTCGCGCTTGCAGGCATCGGCCTCGGACTTGCCTTTGGCTCCCGCATCCTCGCTGGCGTCGCTGCGTCCTATGCGTTTGCCGCCTTACTGCTCATCGTGATCGGCGAAGTTCGGACTGCCGGCTTTCGCCAGAGCGCAGCACACGCCGGAGAGTTTATCTGGCGGCTGCTGCCGGCACTGCCCCTCGGTTACCTGATCATGGGGCTGCTGTGGCCCTGGTCGATCGTTGCGCCGCTCAATCCGATGCGGGCGGCAGAATATTTCGACACCTTCTTCGAAAAACCGTGGCGGGAAATGTTTGCCGGTAAACTGTACGCGGTGACCGCCATGCCGGCGAGTTACCTGCCACATCTTTTCGCGCTCAAGCTGCCGGAAATCATGCTGGTGCTCGGACTGGCCGGTATTGCTGGCGCGCTGATTGCGGCCACACGGCGCGACTTGCAGCTCAACCGACGCGCGAACCATGTCCTGGTCGCGTTCGCCGCCGTCCTCCCCGTATTGTTGGCGATGGTCGCACATCCTGCCTTCTATAATGGCTTGCGCCATTTTATTTTTTTGGTCCCGCCTTTCGCGGCACTAGGCGGCCTCGCAGGTGCATGGCTTTTCGAGAGAGCTCGCCCGTTGGGAAAAGCGGTGAGCGCCGCGCTCATCGTTGTCTTCGTTGGCGGACTGGCGCTACCTGTAAGCGATATGGTGCGGCTGCACCCCTATCAGTACACAACATTCAACTGGGCATCGGGCGGCGTGCGCATGGCGCACGACAACTACATGCTTGATTACTGGGGGTTGGCGTTCAAGCAGGCCGGCGAGGCTTTGCGTGCAAAGCTCGATGCGATGCATCTGAAACCACCGGCCGGCCGACGCTGGGCTGTCGAGATCTGCGGCCCGCAGCGGCCGGCGGAAGTGGCCCTCGGGCCGGACTTCGAAACCACCTGGGACCGCAAACGCGCCGACTTCGCTATGATGCTTGGCACCTATTATTGCCGCGACCTCACCGCGCCAGTGCTAGTGGAGATCAATCGTGAAGGCATCGACTATGCGCGCGTATACGACATACGCGGCCGTCCGGTGCCGAAATTACTTACAGAGCCTCCGCCCTAACGGCCATTAGCGCTCCTCCTCCCGCAGCACGTCAGCGGCGATTCGGTGCGCTTCGTTGGCTGCCGGGATGCCGCAATACAGGGTCAAAAGCAGCAGCACTTCCTGAATTTGCTCGGCTGTGCAGCCGTTTTTTAGTGCGCCCTTGAGATGCACACGTAATTCGTTCGGATGTCCGGCCGCCGCCATCATCGCCACCATCGCGAGAGACTTTACCGCCGGCGGCAGCGCCGAGCGCTGCCACACATCGCCATAGGCGTAGGCGTTGATGATGTGCTGTAACGGCTTGCCGAAATCGCCGAACGCGTTCATGCGTTTGTCCACCGTTTCGCGGCCGAACATATCGACGCGCAGCTTCAGCCCGCGCTCGTAGAGCTCCTTGTCGTCCATGGCTCGTTTCCTCCTGTGACCCTCGCCCGATTGCCGTTAGCGCGCAGGCTTGTCTAGTATGCGCCGCCTATGAAGTTTCGTCCCGTCAGCCCGCCCAAACGTCCATGATCGATGCCGCCGTGATCGGCCTCGGCCGATGGGGAAAAAATATCGTCGATGCAGTGCAAGGTAAAAGCAAGCGCTTGCACTTCATCCGTGGGGTCAGCAAGGAGCCCGAACTGGTCCGCGATTTTGCGGCCGCCAAAGGCTTTGAATTGTCGACCGAGCTCGAAGAGGCGGTGGCCGACCCGCGCGTTCGGGCGGTTTTCCTCGCAACCCCGCATTCCCTACATGTGCAGCAGATCTACGCGGTGGCTGCGGCCGGCAAGCCGGTCTGGTGCGAGAAGCCACTGGCTCTGACACGCTTGGAAGCCGAGCGTGCCATTGCCGCCACGCAAAAGGCTGGCGTGCCATTTGCGCTCGGCAACAACAAACGCTGCTTTCCGTGCATGCGCGAGCTCGAGCGCGTGGTCGCCGACGGCACACTCGGTGAAATCCTGCACATCGAGGGCAACTTCAGCAACGAGCATTCGACTCAGGTGAAAGGCGGCTGGCGTGATGACCCGCGCGAGTCGCCGGGCGGCGGCATGACGGGTGCGGGCCTACACGTGCTCGACGCCTTCGTGAATCTGGCCGGGCCGATCACCAAGGTGGATGCGCGCGTCTATTCGCAAAAGCCACCACCCAATCCGCGCGATGCGGCGGCAGCGATGGTGCAGTTCGAAAGCGGCGCGACCGGCCTGCTCGCGACTGTGCGGGCGGCGCCAATGTTCTGGCGGATACATGTGTTCGGCACAAAAGGTTCGGCCGAAGCGCGCGAGGAAACTTCGCTCACCGTCGCGCTGATGGGCAGACAACCCGAAACGAAAATTTATTCGCCAACGGATTCGCTCGGGGTTCTGCTGGAAGCCTTCGCTGAAACCGTCGAAACCGGCAAGCCGTTTCCGGTTTCCACCGCGGATATGCTGGATGTGGTTGGCGCATTCGAGGCGATCATCCAGTCAATCCGTGAAGGCAAGCCAGCTATGGTAACACGTCCCTAGTCACTATTGTTGTGGAATCCCGGCAGCTTCGCGCACGGCGTTCCAACGCTTGTATTCGGCGGCCATGAATTCTCCGAATACCTGTGGCGTGGATGTCTTGACCACAACACCCGCTGCAGCCATGCGCTGGCGCACGCTTTCGTCCGCGAGGCTTTCATTGAGGGTCTTGTTCAATTTCACAATCACCGGCGTCGGGGTGCCGTGCGGCACGAACAGACCGTACCAAGTGGTTACATCGTAGCCCGGAAGCACACCGGACTCCACCGCGGTCGGAACATTCGGCACAGCCGGAAAGCGATCCTTACCGGTCACGGCCAGCGCCTTGAGCTGACCGGACTGCACGTGACCGATTAGCGCTGACACCGTGTCGAACAATACATCGGCATGCTTGCCGAGCGTCGCATTGATGGCTTCCGGCGAAGTCTTGAATGGAACGTGCAGCAGATTAACTTTTGCAGTCTGCTTGAACATTTCGCCTGCGAAATGCTGAGTGGCGGCAAAACCTGGACTTGCGAATACAATCTTTCCGGGATCGGCTTTTGCCGCTTCGACCAGTTCCTTCACGTTATTGGCTGGAAAATCCGGTCGCGTGACGATCAAAAGGCTCGCGGTGGCAATCTGGCCGACCGGATCAAATGCGGTCAACGTGTCGTAGCGCATATTTTTTCTGGTGACGGCGGCAATTATCTGACCAGCAGTCATGATGCCGAGCGTGTAGCCGTCGGGCTCCGCATTGGCCACCGCTTCGTTGCCAATGATGCCGCCAGCGCCGGGCTTGTTTTCAATAATGACCGGCTTGCCGAGCTTAGCTTGCAATGAATCCGCGAGGATGCGGCCAATGATGTCAGCGCCGCCACCAGGGCCGAACGCTACGATGATGCGGATCGGTTTCTGCGGCCAATCTTGTGCGTAACCCGGGGGTACGAAACTCGCGAGGATCAAGGCCGAAGCGAGCAAAAGTGTCGTTTTCTTCACTGTCTTTCTCCCCAGCTCCCACGGCGGCGGACTTCCCTGATGACGGCACTGTTGTCGAGGTCGGATTCGCCGGCACGCACGCATGCTTCGAGCATGTCGGCATGCACTTCGAGCATTGAAAGCTTTTGCCCGGCGCTAGCCGCCTGATCGAGCATCAGGCGCACATCCTTCAACGTCTGCTTGACGCGGCCTTGCGGTGAAAAATCACCGCGCACCATTTTTGGGCCCTTGGTTTCCATCACCTGCGAGTACGAAGCTGAACCGCGCGCAACGTCAAGAAAGGCGGCAGGATCGAGGCCAAGCCGTTCGGCAAACACGAGACCTTCGGCCAGTGCCAGCCGATTAAGACCGAGGATGAGGTTGACCGCGAGTTTGGCGCGTCCGCCATCGCCGATCTTACCAACGTGAAAGCACCGCGCAAACAATGCATCCAGGACGTCCTTCACTTCCTCAGCGATGACAATGTCGCCACCGATCAGTGCAACTCCGTCGCCACGCCGCACCTGATCGCTGGTGCCTGAGACCGGCACGTCCAGATAGCGGATGCCGCGCGGTATGATGCGTTTTGCCAGCGCCGCCACCCGGTCGGGATCGCAGGTACTCATACACAGGACGATCCTGTTCGAACCATCGCCGAGCGTCGGCAACAGATGGTTCTCAAGCACATCCTCCACCTGCTCGGTATTGAACACGGCGACGATGATGCAGCGCGCGGTATTGGCCAATTCGGCGATCGACCACGCCGGGCGACCGCCAATTTCAGCAAGCCGCGTACGCCGTGCAGGATCGATGTCGAAACCGGTGACAGGAATTTTCGCGTTGATCAGACGCTGAGCATAAACCTCGCCCATCAGCCCAAGACCGATGATGGCAACGGGAGCACTCATTTCCGGCTGTTGACCCAATTACGCATGCGCGTAGTCCCAATAGAGCTCACGCGCTTTGCGATAGAGCGGCCCAGGCTGCATCGAGCGATCGTCGATGCGGTTGACCGGCATCACCTTGGAGTAATTGCCAGATGAGAAAATCTCGTCAGCATTCTGGACGTCGCGGTAGCTCAGCACGGTCTCGACAACGCTCACACCGGCATCGCGCAGCAATTTGATCACACGCTGGCGAGTGATGCCATTGAGAAACGTACCATTCGGCGCCGGCGTAAAAACGACACCGCCCTTGCCGATGAAAATATTGGCGGTGGCGAGCTCCGCCACGTTGCCGAGCAAGTCGAGCACAACGCAATTACCAAAGCCTCGCGCATTCGCCTCAATCAGTGCGCGCGCGTTATTGGGATAGAGGCAGCCGGCCTTGGCGTTGACCGGCATACATTCAAGGCTCGGCTTGCGGTAACGCGATAGCGTAACCGAGAATCCTTCCGGCTTGCGCATGGGTGCTTCGTAGACGCTCAGACACCATTTGGTGGACTCAGAATCGGGCGCGACCAGCAGCGTACCGCTGCGCTCGGCCCAATACATCGGGCGGATATAAAGCGCAGCGTCCTTGTCGAAACGCTTGATGCCGTCGCGCGTAAGTCCCATCCAAGTTTCTTCCGATACCGCTGGCTTAAGATGCATGGTTTCGGCCGAAGCGTTCACCCGCGCGCAATGCAGATCGAGGTCAGGCGATACGCCTTCAAAGGTGCGGGCGCCGTCGAACACCGAAGAGCACAGCCACGCGGCGTGATCCCGCACACCCATGATTGGGACGTTGCCCTCGTGCCAGTCCCCTTCATAAAACGTCCAGGTCTCCGACCAATTTTGTCCCAGAGCCATTCACCCATTCCCCATTGCGGTGGCCACACATCGCCTTTGCGTTGGCCACCAGCCTTTGCAACCATAGCGCATGATCCCCAAGAGTGGACGTCGGTTTTCGGAAAAGATTATGCGCGAAACAAAGGTCTGTCCCGGAGGATACCATGACATCAATCTTCGTCTTCGATGCCTATGGCACGCTTTTCGACGTGCATGCGGCCATCGCGCGTCACCGCGCCCAAGCGGGCCCTGATGCCGACCGTGTCTCAGCGATTTGGCGGACCAAGCAGCTCGAATACAGCTGGACGTTGACGCTCGCCGGGCATTACACGGATTTCTGGGTGCTCACGGAGCGCGCGCTCGACTATGCACTGGCGTTGGCACCCAGCGTGGACAAATCGCTCAAGCGAGTGCTGCTGGATTCCTATTTCAAGCTCGATGCTTTTCCCGATGCGCGGCCGGCCCTTAAGACGCTGAAAGCAAAGGGCCACAAAACCGGCATTTTGTCGAACGGCTCGCCCGCCATGCTCAAGGCTGCCGTCGACGCCGCCGCCATTGGCGCCGATCTCGACGCGGTTCTTTCAGTGGACACATTGAAAATGTTCAAACCACGGCCTGAGGTCTATGGGCTCGTCACCGATCACTTCAAGTGCGGGCCCGCCGATGTCACCTTCGTCTCGTCGAACCGCTGGGATGTGATGGCTGGCGTCTCC
>DASSLE010000111.1:0-2348 GCA_035689725.1 Pseudolabrys sp. | reverse complement strand
GCCGGCTGCGGCACTCAGGCGCTCCTTGCCGCGCGACGTGCGGCGCCTTTCGGGTGGTGAAATGAGCAAAGTGCGGACGATTGATACCCATACGCATGTGTTGACCGAAGAAACCGCCGCGCTGCTGCGCAAGGAAGCGCCCAAAGTGCCGGTGACCATCACGCCGATCGACGCAGTGTCGGCGACGCTCGACGTCAGCGGCGTGGCCTACCGGCCTTTTCCGCGCGGCGGCTTCGATATCGCGAATCGCTTGCGCGACATGGACGAGGCCGGCGTGGATGTGCACGTCCTCTCCGTTACACCGCAGACTTATCTCTACAATCAGGAAGCTGCGCTTGGCGCTGCCACCGCGGCGATCCAGAACGACCAGATCGCAAAACTGATCAAAGAAAATTCGCAGCGCTTCATGGGCATTGCGACTCTACCGATGCAGGCGCCGGAAAAGGCCGCCGACGAACTTAGGCGCGCGATGACCAGGCTCGGCCTGCGCGGCACCATGATTGCGTCCAACATCATGGGAAAGAATCTCGATGACCCAAGCTTCGAGCCGCTGTGGGCGACCGCCGAGGAGTTGGGAGCCTTCATTTTCGTGCATCCCAACAACGTTGCGGGCGCCGATCGGATGAAGTCCTATTATTTGAACAACCTGATCGGTAATCCGCTCGACACTACCATCGGCGCGGCCTGCCTCTACTTGGGCGGTGTACTCGACCGTCATCCCAAGCTGACCGTCGTGCTCGCCCATGGCGGCGGCTTCACGCCGTATCAGGCGGCGCGTTGGGAACATGGCTGGCAAGTACGGCCCGAACCGAAAAAAAATATTTCCAAGCAGCCGACGAACATCGCGAAGCGTTTTTACTACGACACGATCCTGCATTCGGCGCCAGTGCTAGAGTTCATGATCGGCCATGTCGGTGCCGATCGTGTCATGCTCGGCAGCGATTACCCCTATGACATGGGCATGATGGACTGCGTGAAGCACGTGCGGACATTGAAGATTTCCGATGCTGACAAGGCGGCCATTCTGGGCATGCGTGCCGAAACTTTGCTATCGGGGAAAACATGAACATTCAGACCGCCAAGGCTGTCCGCATTCCAACTGCGGCTGTCACGAGCCTCATCGTCGATGCGATGAGCAAGGCCGGCGTACCGAAAGATGACGCCTTCAAGATCGCTGAACTAATGCTGGAGGCTGACCTTATCGGCGCCGATGCCCACGGCGTGTTCCGCCTGATGCAATATGTGCAGCGATTGAAGCTCGGTTCGACCAATCCCCGGCCCAACATCACAGTCAACCGGACAGCACCCGCGACTGCCCTGGTCGACGGTGACAACGGCATGGGGCACCTGGTTGTTGCGCGCGCGGCGCAGACTGCTATCGACCTCGCGCGCGAATGTGGCGTTGCCTGGGTCGGATGCCGCATGTCCGGCCACGCCGGTGCGGCCGGTGTCTATGCCGCGCTGCCGCTGAAGGCCGACATGGTCGGTCTCTATTCGGCCGTCGCTAACGCCAATCACATGCCGCTGGCTGGCGGTGCCGAACCGCTGCTCGGCACCAACCCGCTGGCGATCGCAATTCCTGCTGGCAAGGAACCCCCGGTGGTCCTCGACATTGCTACTTCGATCGTCTCCTACGGCACCATCAAGAACCATCGTCTTCAGAACAAGCCCCTACAAGGCGATTGGATGATCGATCCGAAAACCGGAGAGGCGGTAATCGATCCCCACAAGAGTGCCGAAGCCTTATTGCTGCCGATGGCGGGCTACAAGGGCGCAGGGCTCGCGCTGACTCTTGGTCTCTTGGCTGGCACGCTGAACGGTGCGCTGTTTGGTCGCGATTGTGTCGATTTCAACGCCGAGCCGGACAAGATTACGAATACGGGGCAATTCGTGGTCGCGCTCGATCCGAGCCGATTTCAGCCGCTGGCACAATTCAAGGCCGAGGTTGATCGGCATATCCGTGAGCTGCGCCAAACGAAAGCGATACCCGGCCAAAACGTGCGCATACCGGGCGAACAACGAGCCCAGCGTCGCGGCGACCGCCTGCGCAACGGATTACCACTCGCGCCCGAATTGCTGGCGCAGCTCGACAAGCTTGCAGGCGATTTGTCGATCAAGCCGCTGCGTGACCGCGGCTAGACGCCCACATCACATAACTGCCGTATTTCTGTTGCTCAAGGGAACAAATCGAATAAACCGCCGTTCATTCCGCGGCCCGCCCTCGGTCAGTGCGAGGCCGTCGATGCGGCATTGGTGTAAATCAGTTGTATGAAGCTGATCGAAAAGAAAGAAATAATGCCTTGGGTCAAGAGGAAGCTGGCTCATGTCGGCCTTCTATTAGCGTTTGG
>DASSLE010000110.1:0-5508 GCA_035689725.1 Pseudolabrys sp. | reverse complement strand
ACTATACTGGTCGGATTCTCAAGGGCGACAAGCCTGCCGACCTGCCGGTCCAGCAGGGAACTAAGGTCGAGATGTATATCAACCTGAAGACCGCCAAGGCGCTCGGCCTCAACGTCCCAAATACGCTCATCGGGCGCGCGGACGAGGTGATCGAATAACGATCATTTTTGCTGCGGTGCATGAGTCCGCTATTGGCCCATAGCGGACATCCTTAGTTGCGTCGCACATGTCCGCTTTTGGGGGTAAAGCGGACATGGGTTGATTCACTACAAATGTCTGCTTTTGACTTAAAGCGGCGTAGCAAGCCATTGCGTGAATGTCGTTATGGCGCTGCGCAACAACCGTGCGTGCCAACTTCACAACTGCCTAAGCTGGAGCGCAAGCGGCTTTCCTTTCTCCACCACGTAAGTGATGAGAATCCTGGTCTTGGTATCACCAGGCTTGCCAGCCGCACGCGGCACGCAGCCCTACCATGAGCCAGAATTCCGGCGGGACACAGACGGGACACCAGCAACCGGCAGAAACATAAGTCATTGATATTACTGGCGCTCCCTAGGGGACTCGAACCCCTGTTTTCGCCGTGAGAGGGCGACACCTATAAGTTCCCATGTCGCAACGGAATGACCTTTCCCGCTGCCATCGCGCGGAATCCGTGCGCGCTCATCGCATCCGACTCGTAGCCAAGTCGACGCAAGGCAGCATTGAGCGTATTTTCGCTCATCGACGTCGCGCCGATGGCGAGCTTCCGCGAGAGAGATGGTCGGATAAATTCCGAACGCCAACGTTTTCTGCTTGCCGACAATCCGATAGTCCATTCGCCAAAGCTTCGTGCCGTGCGGCTGGATCAAAAGATACAGCCCGCCGCCATCGAAAAGCTTGACGAGCTTCTTGCGCGGCTTTGCATTGCGAACGGTTGTATCAGTGAGCGGCATAATTGTTTTCGGTTTCATCGCGTGCTGGTATCGCGACGTGCGCGCAAAACACGATACCAGCAAAAATACCAGGAAATCGTCCGGCTGCCCGCGATTATGGCAGAACAAACGTGAACAAGTCTTGTGTTATTGATTTGTTTTTGCAGAGGTTTCGAACAACCGCGAACGTCTGCGAACGCTGTGTGGTGCCCAGGGGCGGAATCGAACCACCGACACCGTGATTTTCAGTCACGTGCTCTACCAACTGTGCTACCTGGGCGCCGGGCCGGCCCAAGTGGGCCGCTCAGCAAGGCGCGGGCGTTATAAAGGCTCGAATCCACACTGTCCAGAACACCGCCCCAGCACGCCGGACCTATGGTTTAATGCCAATAGCTGTGCGGAACCGCTCTTTCAGCGCAACGCCGTCGCGCAGCGGCAGCACGCGGGGTGGCTCCTCGGCTGCAATCAGTACGCGGGCGAAAAGCGTCTCGCTGAGATGTTTCAGCCGGCGGGCAAGATCGGCCAAGGCGCCCTCATCGCGTACATCGAGACACGTCCCGATGCCGCAGGCGCCAGCGACATCAATGAGGTCGACTCCGCTTTGAGTATGGCTCGGCTGCATACCGGTTTCGCCATAAACGCCATTGTCGAAAACAATCACAGCGAGATTGGGCGGCCGCTGGATGCCGATGGTCGCGAGCGAACCGAGCCCCATCAGCATCTCCCCATCGCCTGTGATCACGGCAACGCGCCGCTTCGCCTGCGCTAACGCGAGGCCCAGACCAATCATGGCGGCGCCGCCCATGGCGCCCCAGAGATAGAAATTGCGGTCGTCGTCACCAGCGGCTGCCGCATCCCAAGCGGTCGAGCCGAGGCCGGGAATCAGCAGCAGATCATCGCCGCGATTGGCGAGCAGCGTGGCCATGGCGGCGCGGCGTTCGAGCCTCATTTGGTCCACACCTTCTTGCCGATCAGCTGCTGCGACAGGATCACGGCGGCGATGCGTTCGCCCCCGAAAGCCTGTTGCACGGCGCGTTCGGCGGCGCCAGCGACCTCTTCCGGCGTGTGCGCGCGGTACACCTCGGCCTCGCACAGCTTGAGCACGGGATCGACGATTGATCCCATCGGCACCTGCCATGGATTGAACTCCTCCCACTCGCCACGCATCGTGATCAACATCAGCAGCGGAAAGCGACAGGTCCGCGCCAGCGAAAACATGTTGATGCAATTGCCGACGCCGCTCGATTGCATCAGCAGCGCGGCACGCTCGCCACCGAGCCAGGCGCCTGCCGCCAGCGCGACGCCCTCCTCTTCCGTGGTGAGCGCCACGTCGCGAATTTCACTGTCGGCGCGACAGCGGTCAATCAAACGCGCGTGGCCGGCATCGGGCACATAGCCGACCTGTCGCACACCTCCACGTTTGAGCGTTTCGAATAGCCGGTCTGGCCAATCATTGGCTCGCGTGGTCATTTCTCGCCCGTTTCGGCCGGCCGGTCGCCATCCTCGTCTTCATCCTCCTTCGCCGGAACCGCATAGACACCGGAAAGCCATCGATTGAGATCGATATCCGCGCAGCGCTTGGAGCAGAACGGCTTGAATGCCGGATTGACCGGCTTGCCGCAGATGGGGCAGGAACCCGCGGCGGATGTTTTGCGGTCGATTTCGTTCATAAGCGCCCGCTTCCTGGTGACAGCTCACGCAGCCCGTCACACCGCGTTCAGCCAGCCGAAGCGAACCGGATAGCCCTCGCCGCCCAGTAGCGTCATGGCTTCGTAAAGCGGCAGGCCGACAACATTGGTATATGAGCCGACAATCTTCACGATGAAACTGCCGGCAATACCTTGCGCCGCGTAGCCCCCCGCCTTGCCACGCCATTCGCCCGAGGCAAGATAGGCCTCGATATCTTCTTCCGACAGCCGTTTGAAACGCACGCGCGTTTCCACCAGGCGCTGGCGGAACGTCCCTTTCGGAGTGACCACGCAAATAGCGGTGTAGACGCGGTGATTGCGACCCGAAAGCAGGCGCAGGCATTGCGCCGCCTCGTCGAGCAACTCTGCCTTGGGAAGAATACGCCGGCCAACCGCCACCACTGTATCGGCGGCCAGAATATAAGCGCCGCGCAATTCGTCATCCAGGTTCACATTTTCTAAAGCCGCTGTGGCCTTAGCCTGGGCGAGCCGGGTCGCGTAGGCGCGCGGAATCTCGCCGCGACGCGGGGTCTCGTCGAGGTCCGCGGGCTTGAGCGCGTCGGGTTCAATTCCGGCCTGATTGACCAGAGCAAGTCGGCGAGGCGAACCGGAAGCGAGCACAAATTTTGGACGACCGATCATCTGTCCGCGTGGTAGCGATGATTTGAGGAACGCTTTGAATGGGCGCGGAAGCTAGCGGAATGGGCCCATTTTCACAACCCGACACGCGGCCGGCGATCTCATTCATTGCCACCGCGCGGCTGCCCGAAACGCTCACGTATTCGAGCCGTCAACTGATCCCGCACTGCACGATACGCATTGAGCCGCTGTTCGCGGCTGCCTTCACCGGCGGTCGAATCCGCCGTCGGCCAATATTCGACTTCAGCCACTATCTTTCGGGTTAATTCCAATGCCTTGTGATGGGCGGGCGGCGAGAGCGTCACGATGAGATCGAAATTGAGCCCTCCGAGGTCATCCAGTTCTTCGAACGTAATCGGCTTGTGACGCGAGATGTCTATACCGATTTCCTCCATCGCGGCGACCGCGAAGGGATCGAGTTCGCCCTTCTGCACCCCGGCTGAGCCGACATAGACAGTCGTTCCGAACATCTGTTTGAGCAACCCAGCGGCCATCGGCGAGCGCACGGCGTTCATACCGCAGGCAAACAGGACCGCGTGGGGGCGCGAAGAGCGTTCGGGTGCGGTCATCCGCAGTTTAGCATGATCTTGACCGAAAACCAGTATCCGCTTTTCGGGATCATGCTCTCTAGCCCTTCCAGTGCAGCACGCAGATCAGTGTGAACAGGCGGCGCGCAGTATCGACATCGACCGTCACTTTTCCCTTGAGCCGCTCCATCAAGATACGCGAGCCATCATTGTGGATGGCGCGCCGGCCCATATCGATTGCTTCGATCTTGTCGGGTGTCGCGGTGCGGATTGCCTGATAATAACTGTCGCAGATCATGTAATAGTCCTTGACGATCCGGCGCAGCGGCGAGAGCGAGAATAAATGCGCCACCACCGGCGTGCCATTCTCGCGCCGAATATCGAAAACCAAACGGTTTCCGGTGATGCTCAAATGAAGCGCGTAAGGACCATCGCCATGCCCGACCGGCTCAAAGGAGTTTTGCTCGAGCAAGTCGTAGATTGCGACCTGACGCTCGTGCTCGACGTCCGGATTTGATCGGCCGATCGACTCCTCATCGAGAACGACGTCAACAAGACGCCGCTTCATTGCAGCAGGCGTTGATTTTGTCGAGCTCATTTCTGATTGAGGCGGATCGCCACAGAGCGAGCGTGCGCACTTAAGCCTTCCGCCTGGCCGAGCGCGATCGCCGAGGGCCCGAGCGAGCGCAATTGCTCCGGCCCACATTTTAGTAATGAAGTACGCTTCATAAAGTCGAGCACCCCGAGGCCTGAAGAGAAGCGCGCTGAACGCGCGGTTGGCAGCACGTGGTTTGAGCCTGCAACATAATCACCAATTGCCTCCGGCGTATAAGCGCCGATAAAAATAGCGCCGGCATTGCGAATGCCGGTGACAAGCTGCTCGGCATCGGCCGCGATTATTTCGAGATGCTCGGGCGCAAGCTGATCGACGAGTGTGATCGCATCGACGAGCTTCGGCACGACGATGATAGCTCCGAAATTAGCCCATGACATGCTCGCGACGTTTGCGCGAGAGAGCGTCTTGAGTTGAGACTCGACGAACATTTCGACCTGCGAGGCAAGCGCAGCATCGTCGGTGATCAGGATCGACTGTGCGCTTGCATCGTGTTCGGCCTGCGCCAGGAGATCGGTAGCGATCCAGTCGGCATTGCCGGTTTTGTCGGCCAGTATCAGCACTTCGGATGGACCGGCGATCATGTCGATACCGACCTTGCCGAACACCAGGCGCTTTGCGGCCGCGACATAGGCGTTGCCGGGCCCAACAATCTTGGCAACGGGCGCAATGCTTTGGGTTCCGTAGGCGAGTGCCGCCACCGCCTGTGCGCCGCCGACACGATAAATCTCGTCGACGCCGGCAAGCCGGGCTGCGGCCAGTACCAGAGGCCTAAGCTTGCCATCGGGCGCCGGGACGACCATTGCCAACCTTGGTACGCCGGCAACCTTGGCCGGCACTGCATTCATGAGGACGGACGATGGATAAGCCGCGGTGCCACCCGGCACGTACAGGCCGACCGCCTCGATCGCTGTCCACTTCGCGCCCATCTCGACGCCGAGAGGGTCGGTAAAACGCTCGTCACTGGGCTTTTGGCGGCGATGATAAGTTTCGATGCGGTCGCGGGCGAACTTGAGTGCCGAGAGCGCCTCACCCTGGCAGGCCTTCTCCGCCGTCTCAATTTCGGCGGCAGTTACGCGTAAGCCCGTCTTGGCAAGATCGATCCGGTCAAACTTGGCAGTCAACTCGAA
>DASSLE010000109.1:0-6342 GCA_035689725.1 Pseudolabrys sp. | reverse complement strand
TTTCCAGGTCAGTATCCCTGAGCTCGGCACCATCAAGGCAACCTCGATCCCCCGTGTGGTTCTAACGTCGAATGGGACGCGCGAATTGTCCGACGCGTTGCGTCGGCGCTGCCTCTATCATTACGTCGATTTCCCCGATATCGACCGCGAAGCTAAGATCATAATCACTCGCACGCCGGGTATAGACACCGCACTTGCACTTCAGATTGCGCGCATGGTCGCGAACGTGCGGAAAGAAGACCTGCGCAAAGTTCCCGGCGTTGCCGAAACTCTTGATTGGGCGGCGACGCTGGCGGGTCTTGACCTACATGATCTGCGGCAGGAGCCGGAAGCCGTGCACGAGACCATGCTGTGTTTGCTCAAGACGCGTGAAGATCGCAGCCGCCTCACGCGCGAAGTGACGGAGCGGCTGCTCGGCAAAGTTGCCTGAGTGGCGATGCGTCGATCGATGTCAGTTGCGGCGATCAGCACTTCCGGTGACAGTATCGGTGCGCCGATGCGTCGGCGGCTGGCTGGTTTTGCACGCACGCTGCGCGAGAACGGGTTCAAGGTTGGCCTGGCCGAGACAAGAGATGCGCTCGAGATACTCGCTGCACCGCTGGCGGCGCGGCCGTCCACGCTGAAGCCGGCCCTGCGCTCGCTGTTTTGCGCAACACACTCCGATTGGGAGCGCTTCGACGAAATTTTCGACGCGTACTGGCTGGGTCGCGGTATTCGTCAGGCGCGAACTCTTTCGGGTTCTGCGCTGCAAAGTCGTGCCCCGGCACGGAATCTCAAGGATGTAGGCCCACGAGTGGGAACGCCGGGTCTTCCCGATCACGTCGAGCGGCGCAACGACGGCGGTGACAGTCCCGGCGATGGCCGCGGTAAACGCGAAGGCGCCTCGCGTTTCGAGAATCTGGCCACCACCGATCTGCGCCACATCGTCGATCCTGCCCACATCGCGCAGGCGCATGCGCTGGCCGCGCGGCTTTCGCGCGTGATGCGCGCGCGGCTGGTCCGGCGTGAACGTGTGCGCCGCCGCGGACGGCGTCTCGATCTGCGCCGGACCATTCACAGGAATGTCTCACATGGCGGCACGCTAGTAGATCTCGCCTGGCGTTGCCGCAAGATCAAGCCGCTGCGGCTTGTGTTCCTGCTCGATGCTTCCGGCTCCATGAGCCTTTACACCGCGTTCTTCGTGCGCTTCCTGCATGGCGTCGTCGATGCCTTCCGCGAATCCGAAGCCTTCGTCTTCCATACCCGTCTCGCCCACGTGTCAAATTCGCTACGCGACCGGGATGTCACGCGCGCGGTAGACAAACTATCGCTGATGGCGCAGGGCATTGGTGGCGGCACCAAGATCGGGGAGAGTCTCGCCACGTTCAATCGTTGGCACGCGCGGCGCGTGATCAATTCGCGGACTGCGGTGATGATCGTCTCCGATGGTTACGATACTGGCGCGCCCGAGCAGTTAGGTGAGGAAATGCGGCGCCTGCGTCGCCGCTGCCGCAGGATCATCTGGCTGAATCCATTGATCGGCTGGCGCGATTACAGCCCGCAGGCGCGCGGCATGCAGGCGGCGCTGCCCTATGTCGACCTTTTTGCCCCAGCCCACAATCTCGAAAGCCTTGCGGCCCTTGAGCCGTATCTCGCGAGGATATGACGCCATGCATCGCGCTTCGGATATTCTCGGCATCATCTCGGCACGAAAAGAAACAGGAGAACCATTCGCGCTCGCCACAGTCGTGCGCACGGTATCGGCCACCGCGGCCAAGGCCGGTGCCAAGGCGGTGATTTTGCCGGACGGCACAATTTATGAAGGCTGGGTTGGCGGCGGTTGCGCCCGGGCGGCAGTGCTTAAGGCTGCCAAAGATGCTCTCGCCGATGGCCAATCGCGTCTTGTCTCGGTTCAGCCGCCCGATGCCTTGGATGAGAAGGGCCTAAAAGCCGGCGAGGAACGCGAAGGTGTGCGGTTCGCCAAGAACATGTGCCCAAGTCAAGGTACAATCGACATATTCGTCGAACCCGTGCTCCCACAGCCCCAAGTCGTCATCTGTGGCTCCAGCCCCGTGGCAGTCGCCATCGCCGACCTTGCAAGATGGAGCGGATTTGCGGTCACTGTTTGCGCGCCGGCGGCCGAGCAATCCAGCTTCGCTGAGGTCGATCGGCGTATCGAAGGCTACGCCTTGCCTGTCAATGAAGCAGGCAGCCGTTTTGTAGTCGTATCGACTCAAGGTCGCGGCGATGAAGCCGCCTTGCTGGCGGCACTGGCTGTCGATGTCGACTACGTCGCTTTTGTTGGCAGCCGGAAGAAAGCCGAAGTGCTGAAGGCGGCACTAGCGGAGCGGGGCGTTACACCGGAACGGCTCGCCAAGCTCAAGGCGCCGGCTGGCCTCGACCTCGGCGCCATCACCCCCGATGAGATTGCGATCTCGATCCTGGCGGAGATTGTCGCGGCGCGGCGCGGCAAAGATTCTCGTGGAAACCCTCAGGAAGCCTGATCGGACGTAAGACCGGTCGGCTGAAGACATGGCTATCGCCGGCCTAACGCGCTGATCGACCGCGCCATCAAGAGCACGGACGCATGGATCGCCGATGGCGGCCTCGAGAAGCCGAATGTCCACGCGCAGTTGAGCATCCACAAGCATGGCAACCAGAGCCAGCCTGTACGTACCGAAAACGTCATTCGGCAATGATTTCTGTGTTAGCAGGTGAAATTCGCTGTTCCTGAACCAGAATTCCCTGTTCCGCCGAAATAATTCCCTGTTCGGTTACGTAGGGAATTTCGCTGCAAGCCTCTGAATTTGCTCGCGTGTCAGCTTTCAAAATTGCATCAAGTGGGCAGATTCAACGAAATTCCCTGTTCTTTTCCCTGTTACCAGGGAATTTGAACGTGGAGACAGGTTCGAATGCGACTGCGTCCGCCGCCATCGCCTGATGGTCACTCTGCGGCAAAACGGCGGAAGAACCATTGTTTCATACCTTCCACCGCCAACAGGTAAAAAATCAGGATGGCAGCGAGTATGACGAAGAACAAAGCCGGCGGCGCCACGAAACCGAGAAACTCACTCGCAGGAGTGAACGGCAACAGTGCGGCGACCGCCACCACCGTTAGTGAACAGGTGACGAGCCACGGATTGGGGCGACTTCTGAAGGGGTTCTTACGGGTGCGGATAATGAAGATGACCAGCACTTGCGTGGCCATAGACTCAATAAACCAGCCTGTATGGAAGAGCGCCTCTCCGGCATGGAAGACCATCAGCATAATGTAGAAGGTGAGGAAGTCGAATACGGAACTGACCGGGCCGATAATCAGCATGAAGTTGCGAATGAATTTCATGTCCCAGTGCCGGGGATGGCTCAAGTAGTCGTCATCTACCCGGTCCAGCGGGATGGGTAATTCGGAAACGTCGTAGAGCAGGTTGTTGAGCAAGATTTGCACGGGCAGCATGGGGAGAAAGGGAAGAAAGAGCGAGGCACCGGCCATGCTGAACATGTTGCCAAAGTTGGAGCTGGTACCCATCATGATGTATTTCATGATATTGCCGAAGGTGCGCCGCCCCTCCAGAACGCCGGCATGAAGGACTCCCAGGTCGTGCTCTAGGAGGATCATGTCCGCCGCCTCTTTTGCAACGTCCACGGCGCTATCCACGGAAATGCCAACATCGGCCGAATGGAGCGAAGGCGCGTCATTGATGCCGTCGCCGAGATACCCGACCACATGGCCGCGCCGTTTGAGGGCGAGGATGATCCGGTTCTTTTGGGCAGGCGCCACGCGGCAGAAGAGGTTGACCTGCTCCACGCGCGCTGCGAGTGCCAGATCATCCATTTGCTGGATTTCAGCACCGGTAAGCACGCCTGTTACTGAGAGGTCGAGCTGCGCGAAGATATGTTGGGTAACCAGTTCGTTGTCGCCGGTGATGATCTTGACCGCGACCGCGTCGGCGGCAAGTCCGGCCAGGGCCGCCTTGGCGCTCTCCTTTGGCGGATCGAGGAAGGCCGCAAAGCCCACAAAGACCAGTTCCGCTTCATCGCCAACCACGGCATGAGCTTGGTCCTTCCCAACCTGCCGTGAGGCAATTCCCAGTACTCGGAAGCCTTCTTTACTGAGGGCCTCGAATTGAGCATTGATGCTCGCGCGCGCCGCATCATCGAGAGGACGCGGGCCCGTCGCCTGATCCAACTCATAGCTGACCGACAGACGCAAGATATCTTCGGGAGCTCCTTTGATCACGAGTAGCCTATTGCTGTCGTTGTCAAGGAGCACCGAGATCCGGCGGCGCTCGAAGTCGAACTGCACTTCATCGATCTTGCGCCAGCGGCTGACATCGATCTCCTTGTGCTCCAGGATGGCGTCATCCAGGGGGCTCTTCAGTCCTGTTTCAAAAAAGCTATTGAGGTAGGCCAGCTCCAGGACCCGCTGACTTTCCCGGCCAAGGGGGTCCAGGTGGCGTTCCAGGTGGATGCGGGCCTCGGTGAGGGTGCCGGTTTTGTCGGTACAGAATACATCCATGCTCCCCAGATTTTGGATCGAGGCGAGCCGCTTGACGATCACCTTGTTGGCCGCCATACGCAGCGCGCCCCGCGACAAGGTCACGGAGACCACCATGGGGAGAAGTTCAGGTGTCAGCCCGACAGCCAGGGCCACAGCAAACAGGAACGATTCGAGCCAGGGGCGGTGAAAGAAGGCGTTGGCGAGAATGACGAACAGGACGAGGAGGACCGTCATGCGCATGATGAGGATCCCGAAACGGTAGCTCCCCTGTTCAAAGGCGGTGGGCGGGGCCTTGGCCAGCAAGGTATCGGCAATCTCACCAAGCTCCGTACTCTGTCCGGTACGGCACATCAGCACCCTGGCGGTGCCGCTGATCACCGATGTACCCAACAGCACCGTGTTGCCGGCCGCGAGGATCTCTGTCTCTCCTGGCAAATCACCGGGAGCCTTTTCCACCGGATATGGTTCGCCGGTAAGGAGGGCCTGGTTGACGAAGAAGTCTTTCGCCTCCAGCACCCTGCCGTCGCAGGGGATCAGGTCGCCGGCGGTCAGGAGTGCCACATCGCCGGGCACCAACTCCGCAAGTGGTATCTCAATGGGCTTGCCGTCCCGCAGCACATGCCCACGTACCGCTACCGACTGGCGCAGTCGTTCCGCCGCCTGTCCGGCCCGGTATTCCTGGACGAAATCAAGGGTCGTGCTGATG
The DNA here is from genome assembly GCA_035689725.1 of Pseudolabrys sp. Taxonomy (GTDB): domain Bacteria; phylum Pseudomonadota; class Alphaproteobacteria; order Rhizobiales; family Xanthobacteraceae; genus Pseudolabrys. The sequence continues at coordinate 1,159 of DASSLE010000109.1, read as the reverse complement.
ATGACGATAGTACCGATAATGAAGAAGCTAGCAGCGTCGCCGGTGAACGCTGAAATGGCGCTGGCAATAAGGAGAATAATGACCAAGGGGCTGCGGAACTTGGTCAAAAATTGAAGGACCAGCGCCCTCTTTCGCTCCCCATGGATCAGGTTTGGGCCGAACTGTGCCAGGCGTGCAGCCGCCTCAGCACTGCTCAGTCCATCAGGGCTTGCGGCCACCTGTAACAGGAGCGTCGTGACGGGGAGTTGCCAGAATGGGGAATCCGTTTTGATGGCGGGCGTAGGCATGATGGATTTTTCTGGAGAACCGCACCCGAGGCTCAGGATAAGGCATCGTACTGGCTCAAACTAACACACTGAAAGGGGCCGGGAATGACATCTGGCACAAGTCGATTGGAACCATCATCCTGATAATTTTAGTTATTGCGGCTTTAGCGGCTTGGGTGGCGGCCCCTTTTACGGGACCGGTTACTATGGCGGCGGCGGGCTCGGCCTCATCCCGTTAGCGTGTTGATTCTGGTTTTGCTCGGCAAGCTTTAAACTGCCAGTAAGCGAAATCGACATGCGGGTTGTGAACAGGCCGCCTAACCCGAACACAGCGTTCGGCACCGTATGGCCGAATGTCCGCTATTGGCACTTAGCGGATATTTCGATGCCGCCGATCAATGTCCGTTATTGGGGGTAAAGCGGACATCACGCTGACTCGTTCACGACTTCATCAGTCCGGCGGCCGTTAGCGCATCGGTGATGACGGCCTGCACGTCGATGAGGCGCTTACGCGGCCTCGTCGGCTTGGACACGTCGCCCGCAACACCCGACGTTTCAGCGGTCGCACGGTCCTGGCGCGTCGGGGTAGAGATGATCGATTCGCTCCGTCTGATTGGGGCGGCGCGCGGATGTCCGGTTAGGCTCCAGAATTTTGCGATGTGATAGGAGGACGAGATGCCCACGTCGAGCAGAAAGTCTCCGGGCACGCCGACGTGCTCGTCGGACGGCCCGGTCGCGAGCGGCGTGCCGTGGGCCATGGCGGGGATGGTATAGGATTCGATTACGCTCTGGCCCGCTAGATTGCGCCAGACTTGGCGCGGATATCCGTCGACCCGCTCGGTCGAGGTCGGCGCGAGGTCGAGGCCGTGCACGTCGGTCCACTGCTTAATGAT
>DASSLE010000108.1:0-7260 GCA_035689725.1 Pseudolabrys sp. | reverse complement strand
CATCACGAAGACTGAGTCTCTGCCGGATGTAGTGGCTAAATTTCAATGCCGTACGTTTTCTGGGACTACGAAGTGCCGACAGAGAAAATTCGACGCGCGGCCGGTTGGAGCAATTCTACCAGACGCCAGCTGAAAGCGCTTGGCTGAGCGTCTTTGACGGAGTGGTCTGATAACTACTACTCCGTCGCTTGAGCTCCCGTTTCACAATCCCGGATATGAAACGGTGGCTAAGGGGCTTGCTATCGGAGTACACAACACGGGTACACAAAGTTGTCCCACCGCTAAAAAAAGCTAAGAGAATTCAATGGTAAGCCGAACAACCAGCAAATCCTGTCACTCCGACCATTAGCTTCACTAAGCTGCCCAAAGATTTAGTGAACTCTGCGAACCCCTGCAAGAACACGCAGAAATCTCCGCTGGCACTTCAAATATGACGCCGACTGGTCGTCGGTATTGGGCTGCGGGGAATACCGAAGTTCATAAGTGTGCTCTCCTTCTCTCGTCATTGTGGTTGGTGTTTGATATAGAATTGTTTCCTCGCTTGCCGCATTCAATGTTATTTTGGTGATTGGTCATGGCAAACACATCAATCTCAGTTGAGGCCGCTTCCCAAGTAATACGCGAGGCAATGCGCAAAAGGGTGAAGCAGCATTCGTTTTGGTACATCGTACAAAGCGGTTTGATGATTTTGGCTGGCATTCTGGCGCTGATCTTTCCAGTGATATCGTCGGCAGCGATCGTATTTTTCCTCGGGTGGCTGTTGATTTTCAGTGGCATCCTGCAGGCGATCAGCCTCATCGACGCGCGGCACGTGCCGCATTTCTGGCTTCAGCTTGTTTAGGTTGTCTTATCCGTGCTTGTCGGCGTTCTGTTCCTGCGCAATCCAGGCGCTGGACTTCTCACGCTCACTCTTCTGCTGATTGTCTTTTTCATGGTCGAAGGCATCTCAAAGGTGATCTTTTCTTTGACGATACGTCCCTTTCCCAACTGGGGATGGGTCTTTGCCAGTGGAGTGATTAGTATTCTGCTGGCGTTCTATCTTTGGGCGAACACCCCGGTTACTGCGATCTGGCTTCTCGGCGTATTGCTGGGCATCGAGCTCATCTGTGAAGGTGCTGCTCTCGGTCGTATGGCCTGGCATGCCCGCAAGTCTGTGTGACTGACCTGTACGCGAGGCACTCGAGGCCGAGTGGCCAATTGGACTACGGTCCAACAGCGCTGGCCGAAATCCCTTTGGGGATCTAATCGTCGCGCGATAAAATCGAAACAAACAGCGAACTTTGCCTCTTCAATACAGAATGCAACACAACAATGACTGCGCAAACAAACCCGCCATTAATGACGATCGCTTTCCCCGTCCTGGCGGTCGCATTTGTTATTTTAGCACCATTCATCGGCTTCGATGTCGGTGTGCAGCCCCCGTCGCTCTCGTCGCTCACACTTTCGGGGGCAATGGTCGTCATTATGCTCGGGGCCGTTTTTGCTGCCGTCCATCATGCTGATGTGATTGCACATCGCGTAGGGGAGCCTTTCGGAACGCTCGTTTTAACTTTAGCGGTCACCATCATTGAGGTCGCCCTCATCGAGTCGATCGTGTTGACGCCAGGGAGTTCGCCCGCGTTGGCACGTGACACCGTGTTTGCCGTTATTATGATCGTCTGCAACGGCCTCGTGGGCTTGTGCGTCCTGTGGGGAGGATTGCGCCACCATGAGCAGGAATTTCAGGCATCTGGCGCCAGCGTATATCTCAGCGTACTCGGCGCCCTTTCTATTCTAACGCTTGTGCTTCCCAATTATACGGTCACTACGATTGGCCCGTACTTCTCCAACGCGCAACTTGTCTTTGTCAGCATTACAACCATCATTCTCTATGTTGCCTTCTTGTTTATCCAGACGTCACGACACACAGACTATTTTCGCGCAGAGGACGGCAATGCACAGAATGGAAATCACAAATATCCTTCCAGCAGGCTCGTAACAATCAGCGTAGTTATGCTCTTGGTGGCATTGTGCGGGGTAATTCTTATTGCGAAAAAATTTGCGATAATTTTGGAAATCGCGCTTTCTCATATTGGCGCTCCGCAAGCCGTCGCGGGGATTATTATAGCTATGGTAGTACTGGCGCCCGAAAGCATCACAGCGGTGCGCGCAGCCAGGCGCAACGAGCTGCAGAAGAGTCTCAATCTTGCGCTGGGTTCCTCTTTGGCGACAATCGGTTTAACGATCCCCGCCGTTGCGATCACCAACATCTTTATCGGCAAGCGGATCGAAATCGGCCTCTCGGAACGCGACACGTTGCTCCTCGCGCTAACACTCTTTTTGAGCCTTCTCACTTTCGGCTCTGGCCGAACGAATATTCTTGCCGGGCTCGTGCACCTGGTGGTTTTCGCGACCTTCTTGTTTCTGGTATTCATTCCCTAGCTGATTAACATGCTACGCCTAAACGTCAGTCGTCGCCGTCGCGATTCAAGGCTTTGCCATCGCATTCATCCGGAGCGAGCTCATGCCCACGCGCTGATCGTTTTCCTACACCGCTTCGTAACAATTGACGCAACCCTTGTCCTACGTTTCCCCGGTGCGATTGTCGATCATGCGCTGCCAGTAATTTTAGCCGCCCGCCGGAACGATGATGATAGAGCCGGTGAATATTCGGCGTTACGACGTTGCGGCTTCGCTGCCGCTTCCTGTTGCCGGTGGTCGACCAGCATTGAGAGATCGTTCAGGGGTTGGCCGGCGGGCGTTCCTTAGGCTGTGGAAACGCCAACAGCGCCGTCGATCGATCGATCCTATAGATCAAATATTTGCGTCTCTCTCTCTCTCTGGTAGCGCCGGGGCAATGCCGACGGGCAGCGAACCGAGTGGTGGCCTCCCTTGCACGAGACCTCCCGTGCCGCGTAACGTCAGCGCCAGCAAACAATGCCGGCCCAGCGAAATCGGCTGGCCATTGGGAGGATGACAATCATGCAGCGGTTTTCCGCATTCGTTTCGCGTGCAGCCCTCGTGGCGGCTTGCATTGCGCTTATTCCGGTCGGTAATGCCGTTGCGCTCGACTATCCGACCCGGCAGCCACATATCTATGTTGGTTACCCACCCGGCGGTTCGACCGACATCCTCGCGCGGCTGTTCGGCGATTGGCTCAGCAAACGGCTCGGCCAGCAGTTCATCGTGGAGAACCGTCCCGGCGCCGGCAACAACCTCGCGACCGAAGCAGTCGCCAAGGCGCCACCCGATGGTTACACGCTGATCCTGGTCAACCCGGCCAACACGATCAATGCCTCGCTCTACAAGCATCTCAATTTCGTTTTCCTGCGTGACATCGATCCGGTTGCCGGCTTCATCCGCGTGCCGAACGTCATGGAAGTGCACCCGTCGGTACCGGCGAACAACGTCGCCGAATTCATTGCTTACGTGAAAGCCAATCCGGACAAGGTGAACGTTGCGTCGTCCGGGAATGGCACGTCGATTCATCTTTCCGGCGAGCTGTTCAAGATGATGACCGGAACAAAGATGACGCACGTGCCATATAAAGGCTCTGCGCCGATGCTCACAGATTTGCTCGGCGGCCAGGTGCAGGTGACGTTCGACAACCTGCCGTCGTCCATCAACCACATCAAAGCCGGCAAGTTGCGTGCGCTGGCAGTGACCACTGCCCAGCGTTCGGAGGAGTTGCCGGATGTTCCGACTGTCGGCGAGACGGTGGCGGGCTACGAAGCGAGTGCGTTCTTCGGGTTTGGCGTGCCCCACGGAACGCCGAAGGAGATCGTTGACCTCCTGAACAAGGAAATCAACCTGGCGCTGAAGGATCCGACGATGATCGCCAAGCTCAGGGAGCTCGGCGGCACGCCGATTCCCGGCACTCCGGCCGATTTCGGCAAGCTCGTCGCGGACGAAACCGCCAAATGGGAAAAGGTGGTGAACGCCGCCAATCTGTCGATCAACTAGCGAGCGCCGCCGCACAGGCAAGAATGACCACACGTAAACGTTCTGAAGAGCTGCGCAGCCATCGCTGGCTCGGCGTCAGCGATCTGCGCGCCTTCGGGCATCGCTCCCGACTTCGTCAGGGCGGTTTTGATTCTGCAGACTGGGTCGGCAAACCCGTCATCGGCATTATCAATACCTGGAGCGACATCAATTTCTGCCACACGCATCTGCGTGATCGGGCGGAGGACGTGAAGCGGGGCGTACTGCAGGCCGGCGGTTTTCCCATCGAATTACCTGCGATGTCGCTGTCCGAGCCATTCGTGAAGCCGTCGACCATGCTCTATCGCAATCTGCTGGCGATGGAGACCGAGGAGCTTTTGCGTAGCCATCCGATCGATGGCGCCGTCCTGATGGGCGGCTGCGACAAGACCACGCCCGGCCTGATCATGGGCGCGATCAGCATGGGACTCCCGGCAATCTACGTACCGGCTGGCCCGCAATTGCGCGGAAACTGGCGCGGTCAGCAGCTCGGTTCAGGGTCCGATGCCTGGAAATACTGGGACGAGAAACGCGCCGGTCGTATCAACGAAGCCGACTGGGCCGAGCTCGAGGGCGGCATCTCGCGCAGCTATGGCACCTGCATGGTCATGGGGACGGCCGCGACCATGATGGCAATCGCAGAGGCGCTGGGGATGACACTGCCAGGCGCGTCTTCGATTCCGGCTGCCGACTCGAGTCATCAGCGCATGTGCGCCGCCGCCGGACGCCGCATCGTCGACATGGTATGGGACGATTTGACGCCGCAGCGCATTCTAACATCCGCCGCTTTCGACAATGCTATCCGCGTGCATATGGCGATGGGCGGCTCGACCAACGCCATTATTCATGTGGTGGCGATGGCGCGGCGGGCCGGACTTAAGCTCGATATGCACCGGTTTGACGAAATTTCACGCGAGATTCCGGTGCTGGCCAATGTGCGGCCCTCTGGCGAATTCCTGATGGAAGATTTCTTCTACGCGGGTGGCTTGCGGGCGCTCATGGGGGAGCTCAAAGCTGCGCTCGACCTGTCTTGCCTCACGGTCACCGGCAAGAGCATCGGCGAGAATATTGTCGGCATGGAAGTGTACAAGCGTGACGTCATTCATTCATTGTCGGACCCGGTATCGCGCGATGGCGCGACTGCCGTGCTTACCGGCAATCTGGCCCCACGCGGCTGCGTGATGAAGCCATCTGCGGCCGACAAACGTTTGTTGCGTCACCGCGGAAAGGTAATCGCATTCGAAGACTACAATCACATGGCTCGTGAGGTTGAGCGCGATGATCTTGATGTGACGCCCGACCATATTCTGGTGCTCAAGAAGGGTGGGCCGAAGGGCGGGCCCGGCATGCCGGAATGGGGAATGCTGCCGATCCCGAAAAAGCTAGTGAAACAGGGCGTGCGCGACATGCTGCGCATTTCCGACGCGCGCATGAGCGGCACAAGCTACGGCGCCTGTATTCTGCACGTAGCGCCCGAGAGTTTCGTCGGCGGCCCGCTTGCCATCGTCAAGACCGGCGACGAGATCGAAGTCGACGTCCCCGCGCGCCGCATTCATTTGCACGTCTCAGATGAGGAAATCGCCAAGCGCCGCGCTGCCTGGAAGCAGCCCGCGCCGCATTACCCTCGCGGCTATGGCGCGCTTTACTCGCAACATATCGGTCAGGCCGATGAGGGCTGCGATTTCGATTTTCTCGCACCGCTCGGAGCAATTCCTGAGCCTGAGATTCATTGAATGCAGGCGCGGACGTGTGCATTCAAATTAGAAAAATTCTTATCTATAGTTGCTCGACTAGAAAAGGTTCTGATTAGAACATTCTAATGTTTGCTGCTGGCATTGACTCGCGCGCCAAAGTTACTTGAATTGGTTTTTGCGCCACGAGACGTGCGCGACGCTTCACCTGATTGCCGGGCCTTGAACCCGGCGTATGAGGAAAGACGAAAATGCTTGACGCTCGTGACGCGCGCGCGTTTGTTTTCGCTGCGCCGCTATTTATTGCAACCTGCTTCGCTACTCATGCCCAGGACAACAATCCAATTGTCTATCGTGACGTCGAAACCAAATACATTTTCGGTTTCACAGAAGGGTCGGGGATCGGCCTCGAAGGTGAAAAGGAATTTTCGTGGGAGACCGTCGCCCGGTTCGGAAAGACTGACGGGCGTTACTGGGCAAGTGAAACCAAACTTGAATATGAGTTCACACCGAACCAATACGTGCAACTCGAGTTCGGGCCGCTGCTTTCAACGCACGACATCAGAAATGTCACCGACATGGACAACCGCAACCAAGTCGCATTCGGCGGACTCTTCGGCGAGGTACGTTATCTGTTGCTGGATCGCGGCCCCTCGTCGCCGCTCGCGGTCACTCTTTCGTCTGAAGAGGTATGGCGGCGGAGCGACGAAACCACCGGTCAACGGGTCACAAATTTCGAATTGGAGCTCAAACTCAATGCCGATCTCGAATTGATCAAGAACCGGCTCTACCTCGGCGCCAATCTGCTCTACGAACCGGAGGCAGCGCACGATCCGGACCACATCGGGGCGGGCTGGGAGAAGGAATCGACCGGTGGCGTCTCCGGTGCCATATCTTACCGCATAATTCCTGCCATATTTGTGGGCGCCGAGCTCTGGTATCTCCGCCACTACGATGGGCTCTGGTTCAATACCTACACCGGCGACGCTGTCTATGTCGGTCCTACGTTTTACGTCCAATTGAGTTCCAAGGCGTTCGTGACCGCGGCCTGGAATACGCAAATCACGGGCCACGATGTCGATGTTCCGGGTTCCACGCTCAATCTTGCCGAGTTTTCACGCCACCGCGCCAAATTGAAATTAGCGGTAGAATTCTAGCTGGGAGCAATCTGCATGATCGCAAACACTTTGAAGACCCTTTTTGTCGCGGTCTTGCTTGCGGCTGCCTGCTTTGCGACGGGTGCGCAGCAAGCGGCGAGTGTGAGCGTTAGTGTGAAGAACCATCGCTTCCAGCCGGCTCAAATCCAGGCCCCGGCCAAAGTGCCTATCGAATTGCACGTAAAGAACCTCGACCCGACGCCGATGGAATTCGAGAGCGTGAGCTTGCGCGTGGAGAAGGTGGTGGCAGGAAATAGCGAAGGTGTCATCAGGCTGCGGCCATTGGAGGCCGGCAGCTACAATTTCTTCGACGATTTTAATCCGCAAACTGCCGGCGTTCTCGTGGTGCGCTAGTGCGTCACACCATGAATGGAATCAGCGCTGGCACCTCGGCGCGGTAGCGCGCATAGGCCTCGCCGAATTGCTCAGACGTGAAACGCCTCTCGATCGTC
>DASSLE010000107.1:0-6071 GCA_035689725.1 Pseudolabrys sp. | reverse complement strand
CCATGTGCGCGCATTCGCTCGACCAGGCGCGGATGCGAAAATTCACCACGATGCAGTTCAATTTCGTTATCGCTTCGAACGAGCGGGCGGTGCGATTGTGGCAGAGCCTGGGGTTTGCCTATTGCTGGAACTCTGCCGGGAGCCTTCCAGCACCCGCGGCTAGGCGTCGTCGACGCCTATGTGATGGTCCGAAGGCTCTGAACGGGCTACATTTTCCATCTGCCGCCGCACCTATTTTGGTACTGAAGGCTAAGGCGCGGACTTGTGATCACCGATCACGGTTTGACGGCGTTACAGTAGTTTTTAGTGGCTCATGACGTGACGCGACCAAGAGCCGGTAAAGCAGTTTTCGACTCCGTCTCCTGACCCCATGCCATCCGGGCCACCAGCCTTGGGAGGTGACGTCATGGCCTATTCAAACATCCTGGTTGGCGCCGGGCCCCGCCCCACGCAACCCGTGATCCGAAAAATCAGCGTGGCCGACTTGCGCGACGTCCTCGCCAAGGGCATGGACGATTTTTATGCGATGCCAACGCATGCCATGTTCCTTTGCATTATCTATCCAATTGTCGGCTTCGTGCTGGCACGACTCACGTTTGGCTATTCGATTCTGCCTCTGCTCTTTCCGCTGGCGAGCGGGTTCGCCCTCGTTGGGCCGGCCGCAGCGCTCGGCCTCTATGAGCTGAGCCGGCGCAAGGAAGCCGGGCTCGATACCTCCTCATCGCGCGCCTTAAATGTATTTGAGTCTTCGTCGATCGGAGCCGTCGCCGCGCTGGGGTTTCTGCTGCTCGTTATTTTTACAATCTGGGTGACGGTTGCAAATGCAATCTACATTTCCAACTTCGGCTATGCATCGCCGTCCTCGATCGAAGAATTCCTTTACGAAGTTCTCACGACGCGCGCCGGCTGGACGCTTATCATCGTCGGAAATGGAATCGGTCTGCTGTTCGCCATGCTGGTGCTCACGATCAGCGTGGTATCGTTCCCTTTGCTGCTCGATCGCGATGTCGGCGCGGCTGTCGCTCTGCTGACATCGATCCGCGCGGTCATCCGCAATCCTTTGACCATGGCGGTGTGGGGCCTGATCGTCGGTGCCCTGCTGGTCGTCGGCTCCATTCCATTCTTTTTCGGCCTGACGGTGGTGATGCCGGTGCTCGGGCACGCTACTTGGCACCTTTACCGCAAAGTCGTTGAGCCGCAGGGAAGTCCGCCGCCAACACTCCCACCGCGGGAGAAAGAGCGCCGCTATGCGGCTGACTTCCCGGTGGTGCTGTTTCCGTGGGCGAGAAAATAGCCAGCGCATCGATCTGTAACCGGGATGGCCCGTGCGGAGCGGCCGTTCGCTTACGCCACCGCGGCGTGGCGCCTTGCAAGCACAGCCCGCTCGAATTTGCGCGGCGCCATCGGCTTCGCGAACATGTGGGCTTGCAGGAGTTCAAAACCGAGATCGCGAGAAAATCCGGCTGCGTCTCCACGCCCTCGGCCACCCAGATGCGAGAATTCAGTGTGGCAGCGAGCGCTCGCTCACATCGCCTTCACGATGCTTTCGGTCATTTTCTTCGCGTCGCCGAGCAGCATCATTGTGTTGTCGCGATAGAATAGTGGATTGTCGATTCCAGCATAGCCGGACGCGAGCGAGCGCTTGATGAACATCACGGTGCCGGCCTTCCACACCTGCAACACCGGCATACCGTAAATCGGCGAAGACTTGTCCTCTTCTGCTGCCGGATTGGTGACGTCGTTCGCACCGATGACGAAAGCAACATCAGCCTGGGCGAATTCGGAATTGATGTCCTCGAGCTCGAACACTTCGTCGTAAGGGACGTTCGCTTCGGCGAGGAGCACATTCATATGGCCGGGCATGCGGCCCGCCACCGGATGAATGGCGTATTTGACTTCAACGCCTTCTTTTTTGAGCTTGTCGGCCATCTCGCGCAGCGCATGCTGCGCCTGAGCTACAGCCATGCCATAGCCGGGTACGATGATCACCTTGGACGAGTTCTTCAGGATGTAGGCTGCGTCCTCGGCTGAGCCGAGCTTGACAGGCCGTTGCTCGGCACCGGCCCCCGGCCCCACCGTTTCGCCCCCGAAGCCGCCAAGAATGACCGAGATGAAAGAGCGATTCATACCCTTGCACATGATGTAGGACAGAATCGCGCCCGAGGAGCCGACCAGCGCGCCGGTGATGATCAGTGCCGAATTGCCGAGTGTGAAGCCGATGCCGGCGGCCGCCCACCCGGAATAGGAATTCAGCATCGAGATGACTACCGGCATGTCGGCGCCGCCGATCGGGATGATGATCAAAATTCCTAGCGTGAGCGAGAGCGCAACGATGATCCAGAAGTCCATCGCGCTTTGCGAGACGAAGAAACCATAGACGAAGAACAGCAACCCGGCGGCGAGCGCGAGGTTGATAATGTGCCTGCCGGGCAACGTGATCGGTTTGCCGCTCATGCGGCCCGAGAGTTTGAGGAACGCAATCACCGAGCCGGTGAAGGTCACGGCGCCGATGGCAACACCGAGCGACATTTCGATGAGGCTGGCGCCGTGGATATGGCCGTGCGTGCCGATATCAAAGGCCGCTGGGGCATAGAAAGCGCCCGCGGCGACCAGCACCGCCGCCATGCCGACCAGCGAATGGAAGGCGGCGACCAGCTCGGGCATCGAGGTCATCGGCACGCGGCGCGCTATCACCGCGCCTATGCCGCCGCCAACGGCAATGCCGCCGAGCACCAGGCCCCAGGACACTCCATCCGTCGGCGGATGCGCGCCTAGCGTAGTCAGCACGGCGATGGTCATGCCGATCATGCCGAACTGATTGCCTCGCCGGCTGGAATCCGGGCTCGACAGGCCGCGCAGCGCCAGGATGAACAGGACGCCGGAGACTAGATAGAGCAGCGCGACGAGGTTCGGGCTCATTGCGCTCTCATTTCTTTTTCTTCTGATACATTGCGAGCATGCGCTGCGTGACCAGGAAGCCACCGAAGATATTTACGGAAGCAAAAACCAGCGCGACGAAACCGAGAGCGCGCGCCCAGAAGGGGCCATCGTCATTCGCGACCAGCGCGACACCGACCGCGAGCAGCGCGCCGACCACGATCACCGAGGAGATCGCATTAGTCACCGACATCAGCGGCGTATGAAGCGCGGGTGTCACTGACCACACTACGTAGTAGCCAACAGACACGGCCAGTACGAATATCGATAGCCGGAACACGAAGGGGTCGACCGCCGTTGCCACATGTTCCATGTCGGATCCCTCAGGCCGCCGTCTTCGGCTGGAAATTCGGATGCACGATCGCGCCGTCGCGCGTGAGCAGCGTCGCTTTGACCAACTCGTCATCCCAGTTGACCGCGAGCTTCTTCTCTTGCTTGTCGATCAGAGTCTCGACGAATGTCAGGAGATTCTTGGCGTAAAGCGATGAGGCGGAGGCGGCCAGTCGTCCCGGCACGTTGAGATAACCAACGATCTTGACCCCGCCGACTTGCGCCACTTCGCCGGCACGCGCGCCTTCGACATTGCCGCCGCGCTCAACCGCAAGGTCGACGATCACCGAGCCCGGTCGCATCGAAGCAACCATATCCTTCGAGACCAGACGCGGGGCCGGCCGTCCCGGGATCAGCGCGGTAGTGATGACGATATCTTGTTTCTTAATATGCTCGGCGACCAACGCCGCCTGTTTAACCTGATATTCCTTCGACATTTCCTTGGCGTAGCCGCCAGCGGTCTGGGCGTTCTTGAATTCCTCATCCTCCACGGCGAGGAATTTGGCGCCGAGACTCTCCACTTGTTCCTTGGTGGCAGGACGCACGTCGGTCGCCGTGACAATCGCGCCGAGGCGTCGCGCCGTTGCGATCGCCTGCAAGCCGGCGACGCCCACGCCCATAATGAATACTTTTGCGGCGGGCACCGTGCCAGCTGCCGTCATCATCATCGGCAGCGCGCGGCCATATTCCTCGGCGGCATCGATGACCGCGCGATAGCCCGCGAGATTAGCTTGACTGGAGAGCACGTCCATCGATTGCGCGCGGGTGATGCGTGGCATCAGCTCCATCGCGAAGCCGGCGACCCCGGCGTCGGCCATCTGCTTGAGCGCGGCCTCATTGCCGTAAGGGTCCATAATCGCGACAACCAGCGCACCCTTTTTATACGCAGCCAACTCATTTGACGCGGGTCGTCTTACCTTGAGGACGATATCAGCATCCTTGGTGACGACATCGGCAATTTGCGCACCGGCTGCTTCGAATTCCGTATCCAGAATTCCGGACGCGACGCCGGCGCCGCGCGCAACCGCAACGTCGGCACCGAACGATTTAAATTTCTTGATCGTTTCCGGAGTGGCCGCGACGCGGGTTTCGCCGGCGTCGATCTCTCGCGGTACGGCAATTCGCATTCGTGCCCCGCCCGACCGTTGAATTCTTTAGTGCGGCGACAGTCCGGTGAAGGCGAAGATCAGGAAGCAGATCACGAAGGCGACGTAACTCGGAGTGGTTGCTCCGCTGAGCATTCCGGGGATAGCGCCTAACAAGCCGATGACGAAGATCGTCGCCGCAAGGAACCAGTGGCCCATCACACCGCCCGTCGCCAAGCCGAAAAGGATCGTCACCACATAGAGAATGCCGATAAGAGTGAAATGGACAAAGCGCTCGTAGCCTTGCTCGTGCGCAGGATAATCGTTGCCAGTAGCGGTGGCGTATTCGACGGTGCCGGGGTCGGCCATGGTGGAAGCTCTCCGAGTCGCTCAAAAAGGCGGGCGCACAGGGGTTAGCGCAATTACGGCCCAAGGGCAACGCCGCCGGGTTCAGCCTTTGGTGGACGGCTGCAATCCAGCCTTGGTGAGCGCGGCGCTTTGCCGCGCAGCCACCTCGTCGACCGCGAAGCGCTCGATTGCCTCATTGAACAACCGGTAGAAATTGAGCTCCGCCGCGAGATGCAAGAAGACCGCGCCGAGGCCAATGGCCGCGCGGTCCATGAAAACGAATTCGCGCGGCACCGTGACCGGGCCCCTGGCTTTGAGCGCCTGATGCACCCGAAAGGCTTCCTTGCGACCATATTCCGAGGGCTTCACCCCGTCGGCAATACTGCGCACGCGGTCGTCCAGCAGCGGGCCATAGATGAAACGTGCCCAAATGTTGAGCGCGTCGATCAGCTCACGGTTGAGCCGTTTGAACCCCCAAGTCTCGTAAGCATGTACTACCAGAGCGTCATCGCCGCGTAACAAACCGCGATAAAGGTCGACCACACCGCCAACAAAACTCGGCGGGAAAATCCGAATGCACCCATAATCCAACAAATTGATTCCGGCAGGTTTTCCCTTGGTGTCATCGAAAACTGTGTAGTTGCCAAGATGCGGATCGCCGTGGATGATGCCGAAGCGGCTAAAGGGAAACCACCAGGCCGTAAACATGGCCGTGGCAAGCCGATTGCGTAGCGCAAGCGGTCCGCCTTTGTGCTCGAGCAGCTTGCGGCCGGTGAGCCAATCGAGAGTCAGGAGGCGGCCGGTTGACAGTTCGGGCCAAACTTTCGGCACGCGGATCGCGTCTTCATCTTTCAGCATATTTCCGTAAAGCGCGACGTGTTTGCTCTCGCGGAAGTAGTCGAGTTCCTCACGAAGTCGAGCACCAATCTCAATTGCGATCTCGCTGGTGTCGATTGCCGAGTCGAAGCGTTTGCGAATGGCGAACAGCAATTGCAGTTGGCTCAGGTCAGCTTCGACCGCCGACTGCATGTCCGGATATTGCAGCTTGCAGGCGAGCTCCTTGCCGTCAAGTGCGCGGGCGCGATGGACCTGGCCGAGTGAGGCGGCAGCGGCAGGGTGGTGTTCGAATTCAGAAAATTTCTTTTGCCAGTCGGGCCCAAGCTCTGCGCTCATGCGCCGCTTGACGAAGGCCCAACCCATCGGCGGCGCCTGGCTCTGCAGCTTGATCAGTTCGTTGGCGTATTCCGGTGGCAGCGCATCGGGAATGGTGGCGAGCAACTGCGCCACCTTCATGATCGGGCCTTTTAGCCCACCGAGCGCGGCGGCGAGCTCGAGCGCATTGGCGGCGCGATCGAGCGGCACGCCGAAAAA
>DASSLE010000106.1:0-5465 GCA_035689725.1 Pseudolabrys sp. | reverse complement strand
CCGGTAGTGGCCTTGAAGTTTTGCACCGGCAGGATGCCCGGCACGACGGGTATGTGGATTCCCCGCGCGCGGACGCGATCGAGATAGCGGAAATAGAGGTCGTTCTCGAAGAAAAACTGGGTGATGGCGCGGGTCGCGCCGGCATCGACCTTTGCCTTGAGCATGTCAATGTCGGCTTCAACCGTCGGGCTATCGGGGTGCTTTTCCGGATAGGCCGACACCGAAATTTCAAAATCGGAGGCGATGCGCTTGATCCCGGCGGCGAGACCGGCAGCGTTGCTGTAGCCGCCTGGGTGAGGCGCATATTTGGCGCCGGCCCCACTCGCGGGATCGCCGCGCAACGCCACGATATGGCGCACGCCGACATCATGATAAGTGCGCACGATCCCATCTATTTCATCGCGCGTGGCAGCGACGCAGGTTAGATGCGCAGCTGGCGTCAGCGGGGTCTCGGCCAGAATGCGTTTAACCGTCGAATGGGTGCGTTCGCGCGTGGTGCCACCGGCGCCATAGGTCACCGACACGAAATTTGGCGCCAGCGGCGCCAGACGTTCAATCGACTCCCAGAGGATTTTCTCCATCTCCTCGCTGTTAGGCGGGAAGAATTCGAACGACACGCCAATGCGGCGGTTGTCGTCGCGCGTGAAGCGGCTCAGGCGTACGGGGCTGTTCATTAGGCCACCTCCCGCCGTTGTTGCGGAGCGGCCATCAGCGCGCGCGTGTCGCGCGCAAGCCACAGCGAGACCGCGATCTTGCCGTCGGAGCCGGGCTCGGGTGCGAGCGATTTGTGCAGCACCAGCTCGAGGCCCGAGGCGGTCATCCATTGCGTGACCGTCTCCGGCGCAAATCCCAGGCGGCGATGAGCAAATTGCTCGCGCAGAAATTCCTGCTTGTGCGGTGCAAAGTCGATCACCAGCAGCCGCCCGCCCGGGCGGAGCACGCGCGCCGCTTCGCGGATCGCGCGCGTGCCATCATCGAGGAAGTGCAGCACCTGATGCAGGATGACAACGTCAAAGGAATCGTTGGCGAGCGGCAAATCGTAAATGTCGCCCTGGCGTACGCTGCAGTTTTTCAGACCTGCGCGCTCCAGCCGGTCGCGCGCGAGTAGCAGCATGTCGAGCGAGAGATCGAGACCAAGCCCGCGCTCAATTTCTCGGCCGAAGAGTTCGAGCATGCGCCCGGTGCCGGTGCCGAGATCGAGCAATGAGCGGAACGGCTTGTCGGCGAGCGCGGCGCGGATCGCGTCCTCGACCGCATTGTCTGCCACGTGCAATTTGCGGATTCGGTCCCATTCGGCGGCATGCGCGCGAAAATAGGCTTGCGCCGCGGCAGCGCGCGCCTGCCGCACCGAGGCGAGCCGCTGACGGTCGCGCGCAATAGTCTGGTCGGAGGGATTGAGGCGCTCGATCAGCGCGCGCGCAACGTCCGCGCCCCCGCCGTGCTCCGCGAGACGAAAGAATGCCCACGTCCCCTCGCGGAAGCGCTCGACAAGGCCGGCCTCGGCCAGAAGCTTCAGGTGGCGCGAAATACGAGGCTGCGATTGCCGCAGGATGTCAGTGAGGTCGGAAACGGTCAGCTCGGCCTCGGCCAGCAGCGCGAGGACCCGCAGACGTGTCTCCTCGCCCGCCGCCTTGAGCGCGGAATTGAGGGCTTCGAAACCGAGCTTGCCGCTACTGTTCATTTGGTTGGATATAGGCCCATTTTGGGCCAGTTCCCACTATATAAGGATATCTTTATACGTTGAAACGGCGGTCTGCAAGCTTATCCCTTTCGTCATTCCGGGACGGCCCGAAGGGCCAGACCCGGAATCCCAAGCCACGCATTGAGGCCGCTTCTGGATTCCGGGTTCGCTCGTTACGCTCGCGCCCCCGAATGACCGGAAAAGGATCGGCGATGACGACCAAAGACTTCGGCATCCGCGACGGCGAAAAGGCGGTCAAGCTTCCCCGCCAGCCGGATGCCGGCCTTTATTTCATCGGCCGTATCCATACGCCCTGGAAGGAACGCAAGGACTGCCCAAAGAACGCCCGCGAATCCGAGGCGGTATGCGTCGTCGACGTCGACCCGCGCTGGCGGGAAGGCCTCAAGGATGTTGAGACCTGCAGCCATGTCGTTCTGCTTTACTGGATGGACAAATCGCCGCGAAACCTCGTGCTGCAGGTGCCTGGCCACTACGGCGTGCAGCACGGCACTTTCGCCCTGCGCTCGCCTGCCCGGCCCAATCCGGTGGCCATGAGCGTAGTCAAGTTACTGCGCGTGGACGGTAACCGGCTGTCGGTCGTCGGGCTCGACTG
Source organism: Pseudolabrys sp. (assembly GCA_035689725.1). Taxonomy (GTDB): domain Bacteria; phylum Pseudomonadota; class Alphaproteobacteria; order Rhizobiales; family Xanthobacteraceae; genus Pseudolabrys. The sequence goes on along the minus strand of DASSLE010000106.1, from coordinate 3,171 downwards.
CCTTGATGGCACGCCGCTCCTCGACATCAAGCCGTATTTCGCTTCAACCGATAGCGTACCGGAAGCAGTGGTGGGCTGGCAAAAGAGTAAGGACTAAGGGTCCCAAACGCGATTTTCGCTCTCTTGGGTTCCTGCGGCTTAAGGACTTTTACCTAGTTCAGGAACCGTTGAGGCTTCTCGGTCATTGTCTCAATTAGAAGGGGGAGGGAGAATTTGGTGAGGATGCGATGTTCAAGTCATTCACATTTGCCGCCCTGGTTGGTGCCGCCGCACTGACGTGCGGTGCCGCCAACGCTCAGCCCCTGTTCGCATTCCTCACACCACCAACTCAAACTCAAATCGCACCGCAAGCTGTCGAGCCCGCGCCGGCCGAAGATCGCGACGACGCACAGGTCGTTCCCCGGCTGCAACGCCAAATCGTCAACTACAATAGCGCCGAGGCGTTTGGCACCATCGTCATCGATACCCCGCACACTTTCCTCTATTACGTGCTCGGCAACGGCAAGGCGATCCGTTACGGCATCGGTGTCGGCCGTGAAGGCTTCACCTGGTCGGGCGTGAAATCGATCGCGCGCAAGGCCGAATGGCCGGACTGGTATCCGCCGGCCGAGATGCTATCGCGCCAGCCCTACCTGGCGCGCATGACCGCCGGCGGCCCGGGCAATCCGCTCGGCGCACGTGCGATGTATATCGCCGGCACGCAATATCGCATTCACGGCACCAACGCGCCGAGCACCATCGGCAAGCATGTCTCGAGCGGCTGTATTCGGCTCACCAATAACGACGTGATCGATCTCTTCAATCGCGTGCAGGTTGGCGCGAAAGTCATCGTGCTGCCGCAGGCTGCTGTCGCGCAAGCCAGCCCCAGCAATCTTCGCTGACGCGGGCCTATGCGCTATAGCCGCAAAGCCGTGCACAGCTGACCTGGAACAGCATCCGGCACTCCGGCTCTAGATTTTTTGCAAACCTCCCATGACTGACCCCGGCCTCGCGCCGGGTCATTTTTTGTGCGCTTGTGCGTAGGTGCTTGCGCCGGATAAACCCATCTCCGCTCGTCCCCGCGAAAGCGGAGACCCAGTCTGGATTCCCGCATGAGCGGTGGCAGGGAGCGGAAACACATGCGTATTGCAGCTATGGCAGCGGGCGCGGTCGGCGGATATTTCGGCGCGCGCATGGCGGCGGCGGGCCACGATGTATTCTTCATCGCACGCGGCGCTCATCGGGATGCGATCGCCAGGAACGGCCTCAAGGTCGAGAGCGTGCACGGCGATTTGCATCTGCCGAAGCCAAACGTCACTGACGATCCCGCCAAAGTCGGGCCAGTTGACATCGTGCTGTTCGCGGTCAAGCTTTGGGACACCGAAACGGCGGCGGCTGCCGCACACCCGTTGCTCGGACCCGACAGCCGGCTCATTACGTTTCAGAACGGCGTTGACAGCGTCGAGCGTATTTCGAGCGTGCTGGGAGCAGAGCGAACCGTCGGCGGCGCCGCCTATATTGCGACCACCATCGCTTCGCCGGGCGTGATCAAACACACCAGCCAATTCGCGACCATTCGTTTTGGCCACGCCGACAAGAAACCCGATGCCACGCTCAATGCATTTGTAGATGCGGGCAAAGCCGCCAAAATCGACATTGCGCTGTCCGCCGATATTGAACGCGAGCTATGGCAGAAATTCATTTTCCTCACCGCCATGGCTGGCTCGACTGCAAGCTTACGATCTCCTATCGGTCCGATCGTTGCCGACCCCGAGTTGCGCGGCTTTTTCCGAGCCCTGATGGAGGAGGCCTTTGCGGTCGGCAAAGCGAGAAGCGTTGCGCTGGATCCCGCCTATCTCGACGAGCGCATGAATTTCGTGGTCAGCAAGGTCGAGCCCGGCATGAAAGCTTCGATGGCGCACGATCTCGAACGCGGCAACCGGCTGGAGCTTGATTGGCTTGCCGGTAAGGTGCGTGCGCTCGGCCGTGAGCTGGGCATTCCGACGCCAGCGAGCGATACCGTTTATACCGTGCTCAAGCTGCATCGCATGGGCTCTCGCTGATGAACGGAAGAAGCCTCGGCGCATGGCGCCGGAGCTCCCCGTGTGGCAACGGCTGGAAAGGGGCAAACTAAACCAGCCGCTCCCGGCACGTCGTCACCGGTACTCCCGCGCACCACCGGCTTGGGAAATGCCACGCCAGTTTCGCCGCTAATGCCCGCGCAAGCGGGCATCCGTTTCTTGAGCAAAGCGCTGGATCCCCGCTTTCGCGGGGATGAGCTGAACGCGGACGTCCCGCACTGGCGCCTCGTTGCGCCACCGCCTAAGATTCGTCGTGCGGCGAATCGAGCGGAAGGAATATGAGCGGCAGGCTCGATACATTCATCTACCACGCAACCGCGCCCATCCGGCTATTCGGCCGCTCGCGTAAATTCCGACTGGCTTTAGGCGCCGCCTGCATTATTGCCGCTTGCTTCGCCGTCTCGTTCTGGGCGCTCAACCGCTACATTCCTACCGACAGCGGATTACCGGAAGCGCTTGCCATTCTGCAGCCGCCACATGCGTTGCAGCCCGTGACGCGTGCTTCGCACGTGATCGCGCCCGTCGCGGTCGCACTCACGGCTATTGGACAGACGCTGGACGCTACCGCCCCTCGCGAATTCGCCGGCAAAAACGACAATGCGGTCACGCAGCTGCTCGGCCAGGCCGAGATCGGTCTCACGGTCACGCGCGGCACGATGTCCGCCACCGGGCAACCGAACACGCTGACGATCATCACACCCCTCAATGGCACCGTTCGCATCACGGGCCAGATCGGCAATACGGCCGGCAAGGCGGCGGGCGGCATCGGCGGCGCGATCGGCAACCTGATCGGCGGCAATGCGATCGGCAAACAGATCGAGGATCTCGCCGTCAAGACTCTCGATCAGCGCACCGATTTTCGCGGCAATGTGATAGTGACGTCGCGGCCGCAGCTGACGCCGTCGTGGCGGATTGAGCCCAACCTAACCGGCCGGCTCGATTTGGGCGACGCCGGCACCAACATTGCCGGCGTCAAGGTCAATCTCGGCAGCGAGATCAAACCGGTGCTCGATCCAATCGTCAGCAACCAGATCACGGCGCTGCAATCGCGGCTGCGTAACGATCCGACGATCGAGCGCAGCGCGCGCGAGCAATGGGCCAGGATGTGCCG
>DASSLE010000105.1:0-8247 GCA_035689725.1 Pseudolabrys sp. | reverse complement strand
CGGCCCCTTCAAGTCCGACGACGATCTGTTGCTTGCCGCATTCTATCCCGACACTGAATACAAGGCTCTTAAAGCGGCCGGGTCAATCAAGACCGACTATCCGTTGGCGTCGACACCAATCGTCACCTTGGCCAAGGAGATTGCGCTGCGTCCGGACATCAAGTCCTTCCATTTGGTCTGTCGCAGCGCCGACCAGCGGGGAGCTGTGTTATGACGCAACCAACCATCATCACTGTTGCGATCGCCGGCGCCCTGCCGCGCAAGGCGCAGACGTCGGCTGTGCCGGTGACACCAAGCGAGCAGATCGAATCGACGCATGAAGCCCATGAGGCGGGTGCCGCGCTTGTGCACATCCATGTGCGCAACAAGGACGAAAGCCCATCGTCCGATCCGAAGTTGTTTGCTCAGGTGCAGGCGGGAGTGAAAAAGCGTTGCCCTGGAATGATCATTCAATTTTCGACCGGAGGACGCGGGCGCAGCCAAAACGAGCGTGGACGCGCCATCAACTTGCGGCCAGACATGGCGTCGCTCACCACCGGATCGGTCAATTTTCCTAATCAGATCTATGAAAATTCGCCGCAGCTGGTCGAAGACCTGGCCCGCTCGATGCTCGAATATGACGTTAAGCCCGAGATCGAAGTATTCGATTTGGCGATGCTCTATAACGCGCGGGATTTGGCCGAGCGCGCGCTGATCAAGAAACCATTGCACGTGCAATTTGTGCTGGGTGTGCCCAATGCGCTGCCGGCCAGGCGCCGCGTCCTGGAATTTCTGGTGTCGGAGCTCAAGGAAATCATGCCGGACGCCACCTGGGCGGCAGCCGGTATCGGCCGCCATCAATTGGAGGTCAATCGCTGGACGCTGGAGCTTGGTGGCCATTTGCGTACCGGTATTGAGGATAACATCAAGTTCGACCGTGCCAGATTGGCCAAGAGCAATGCCGAGCTGGTGGCACGGTTGCGCGACATGTGCGGCGAGTTCGGCCGACATGCGGCGAGCCCACAGGAGGCGCGCAGCATTCTCAAACTGGTGCCGGCGTGAGCTCAAGCGATAGCGAGGTCGCGCACCGTCCGCGCTTTACGGAGAAGTGGCTTGGACAAGCTTGCCTAGACGATGCAAGCGAACCCGCGTGGACGCAGTCCCGACAATGAACGAAGTCATCGTCATTGTGGTGGTTACGCTCGCCGGCTTTATACGTGGCATCACCGGATTCGGCGGGGCCATGCTGATGGCGCCGCCGCTCAGCCTGCTCATCGGCCCGGTGCCGACGGTAGTGACCGCACTGCTTCTCGAGACCGCCGCCGCCTTGGTGATGTTTCCCGACGCGTTGCCGAAGATCAACAAGCGCGTGCTGTTCTATCTAACGCTGCCGGCGTGCTTCACGGTTCCGATTGGCGGGTACTTGCTCGTGACGCTCGATCCGTTGATTGCGCGCAAGGTGATCTCGGCGGTGGTGGCCGTTTTCAGCGTGATTTTGCTGGGCGGCCTGCGTTATTCCGGCCCGCACCGGCCCGCCACTTCGCTTGTGCTGGGCAGCGTTGTCGGCGTGTTACTGGGCGCGACCAGCGTCGGCGCGCCGCCAGTCATCCTTTATCTTATGTCTGGTCCCGATCCGCAGGCGGTGACGCGCGCCAATCTCACGGTCTTCGTTACCGCGATTTCCGTAATCGGCCTCGTCATGCTGCTTGTCGCCGGAGCCTTCACCCCGCAGCTGACGGTCTCGGCATTTTTGCTGTGCGCTCCCTATCTCGCTGCAACCTGGTTGGGCGGAACGCTGTTCGCGCGCATGAGCGATCTTGGCGTCAGACGGCTCGCGCTCGGCTTCATGTTTACAATGAGTGTGGTGGGCCTTCTGGCGTAATCAGCACAGCAGGCGCAACGGCTGTGAGATTGCAGGCCAAGATCGATTTGCAAGCATTTCCCATGGCCTGAGACTGTTGGTCTTGACCCGCGGACCGGGGTTGACGATTATTTTGTGCAACAAGAAGCGCGTCGAGGGGAAGCTCGCCTTTCTATTTTTTTGCTGCACTTCGTCGTTTCGGCCGAGCTTTCCGCCATCGATCAAATCGTGGGAGGACATGGCCATGTCGAGTGCAAATATTTGTCGAAGGACTTTTCTCACCTTACTCCTCGGCATTGCCGGACTTCTGACTGCCGCCAGCCTGGGGCAAGCGCAAAGCGGCAAGTTCACCGAGTGGGGCTGGCCGCAGCCTTACGAAAAGATTTCCGATAAATCGGTCGATTGGCTCAAGCAGAAGGGCTGGTGGCCGTTGCAGGTGGCCTTCCAGTCGCCGTGGTCGGGCCAGAACAACATTAACATCGTGATGGACAAGGAAGGCCTGCTCGCCAAGCGCGGCATCGAGATGAAGCTGACGGCGTTCGGCTCCGGTCCCGCCGTGAATGAAGTGCTGGTATCAGGCAAGGTTCAAGTCGCCAGCGCTGGCAACTTCCCCTATACCTCGCTGCTCGATAAGCAGATCCCCGTGAAAGTAATCGCGTTGATCACGCCGAACATTTTGCACGCGACGATCGTCCCGCTCGACAGCAAGATCAAGAGCCTCGCCGACTTGAAAGGTGCCAATCCTCCGGCGACGATCGGCATCGTTACTGGTTCCTCGGCCGAGTTCTACTTCCAGATGGCGGCGCAGGTTGCCGACCTGAAGATCGGCAAAGACGTGATCCTCAAGAACATGCCGATCGGCGAGCAGATGGCGTTGCCCAAGGGCATCGACGCTGTGGTTCCTTGGGATGCCGGCGCCAGCATGATCGTGCAGGATCGCAAGAACGGTCGCATCGTCGATTCGATCTACCCGTACAATATGTACGAGGGTAATTTCGTCGTCCGCCAGGAGTTGGTTGACAACGTGCCTGATGTCGTGCAGTCGCTGTGCGACGCCTATGTCGAATCGCTGCTCTGGGCGCGGCACGACCTCGCTGGCACGGTGAAGCATCTGCAGGCCGATCCCAGTCTGAAGAATTTCACTCAGGACATCTTAGTGCAGCAGACCCGCACCTATAACGTCCTCTACAAGCCGACCTTCGTATACCCGCACGCGAAGTTCTGGGGTGAAGCTAATGAGCCGATCTTCAACTGGCTCTACGAATTGAAGCGAATCCAGCGCCCGCTCAAGGCCGCAGACTTCGCCAATTCAGTCGACGCCTCTTTCATGGACAAGACCTTTGCCAAGCTCGGCTGGAAGGTGCCCGAGACGCCTCCATTCATCCCGACCGGCTGGAAGGGTTCGCTCGATAAATTCCCATATCCGGAATATGTCACGCCGCTCAATCTGCAACAGCCGCAGCCGTTCCCGGAAAAGGGTGACCTAACCAAGCCATGGTCTTTTGGGGGGAAAACCTACAATCCCTGATCCCTGAAATGGCATGCCCCCACCGGGGGGATGCTAGTCTGGTCAAAAGGGCGCAACGCGAATGAGCACGATCGCGACCGTCGGAATCGGCAAGGCGAGCAAGGTACAGTCGCGCTGGCTGGTTGGCGTGAGGCGTCTGAAGAATTTCGGCCTGCTCGCGGTCGTACTGCTGATGTGGCAGATCACGAGCACCTACATCCTTGATAAGACAACGGCGGTACTGCTGCCGCCACCGTCGGCGATCGCCCGTGCCGGTTGGGAGATGATCCAGACCGGCGAGCTATTCGTTCACCTGCGTGACAGTCTCGGCCGGGAGATTGTGGCCTTCATCTGGGCGACGTCGGCGATTCCACTGGCCATCGCCATGGGGTGGTCGAAAACCATCAACGATCAGGTCGACCCGCTGATCGAAGTACTGCGGCCGGTGCCGCCGCTCGCCTGGATTCCACTGTCCATCCTCTGGTTCGGCATTGGCGACGTGCAGAACCAGTTCATTATTTTCCTCGGCATGTTTTTCCCGATCTTGCTGAATACCATCGCCGGCGTGAAGAACATCGAGCCCAACATCATCCGCGCGGCCCAATGCTTGGGCGCCAGTGAGCCGCGCATCCTCCGCCGGATCGTGCTGCGCGCGGCGCTGCCACAGATCATCACCGGTATTCGCGTCGGGCTCGGTGTCGGCTGGATGGCGCTGGTAGCCGCCGAGCTGGTCGGCGCGAATTCGGGCCTTGGCTTTCTAATCAACGACGCGCGCACGCTACTGCGCACCGACGTCGTCATCGTTGGCATGATCACCATCGGCATTGTCGGACTAATCATCGACCGGACCATCCGCGTCATCGGGCGGCGAACGATGCCCTGGTCGCGCGCGCTCGCGGCCTAGCAAATCGACCGGTGCAATGGCGACTTTGACCGCAACCGGCGTAGCCAAGGAATTCCCCGGCCATAGCGCTGACGATCCGTCGGTGATGGCGCTGCGCGGCGTAAATTTTACCGTCAACCACAACGAGTTCTGCTCGGTGCTCGGGCATTCCGGCTGCGGCAAGACCACGTTGCTGACGCTGGTCGCCGGCTTTGAAGAACCGACCGAAGGTGAGCTGCTGCTCGATGGTCAGCCGATCGGCAAGCCGGGTTGGGAACGTAGCATGATCTTCCAGGATTATGCGCTGTTCCACTGGCTCACGGTCGAAGACAACATCGCCTTTGGCCTGCAGATGAAGGATGTCGCGCGCCAAAAACAGAAAAGCATCGTCGATAATTATATCAACCTCGTCGGCTTGATGGGCTTTGAGAAGCGCTACCCGCATCAGCTCTCCGGCGGTATGCGGCAGCGCGTCTCGATTGCGCGCGCACTCGCGGTCGAGCCGCAAATCCTGCTGATGGACGAGCCATTTGCCGCGCTCGATGCGCAGAATCGAGGCCTCATGCAGCAGGAAATGCTGCGTATTTGGCAGCACGCGCGCAAAACTTGCCTGCTGGTGACACACAGCATTGAGGAAGCAATCGCGTTATCGGATCGCATCCTTGTAATGACTCGCCGGCCCGGAACGATCAAGGCAGATATCTACGTCGATCTGCCACGGCCACGCGAAGAAGACGATCTGAAGGTGATCGCTCTCAAGAAGAAGATCCGGGATCTGATCCATAACGAATTCGAGATTGAACGCTAGCACTCAATTCCATAGCGCCGCTTTAAGCCACGTTTTGCGTAGCAATTGCTACGCGGTGACGGCGAATGCGATCTTCATCGACATCGACACCGAGCCCTGGGCGATCGAGGCTGTGCACGTGGCCTTTGGCGGTTGGGAGCGGCTGGCTAGCGACGTCTTCGGCGAGGCCGATGTGCGTGAGCGTCAGCCCCCAGGCAATATCAGGGATGACGGTGGCAACATGCAGCGCGGCCGCGCAGGCAACACTCGATTCGCCGGTCTTGCATGAAATATTGACGCTCATGCCGAGACGTTCGCAAAGGCTTCCGGCTTCGGTGAGAGCGCGGAGGCCCCCCAGTTTTATCGCCTTCAGGCTTACGCCGCGAGCAGCTTTGCGCTGATGATGACGCCTGATGTCCTCGAGGGAGTGAATGCCTTCGTCGGCGCCAATTGCAATGTCGGTTGCCGCTGCGACTGCGGCCATGCCGGCAAGGTCGTCAGCCGCCACCGGTTGCTCGAAGAAATCGAGTCCTGATCCCTTCACTGCCCTTACATAAATAAGCGCCTGCTCGGTGCTGTAGCCCTGGTTTGCATCGGCAGAAATAAGCATGCGGCTGCCCAGAATCGTGCAGATTTCGCGCGTGCGCGCTGCGTCGTTTTCCGGCGCGTCGATGCCAACCTTGATCTTGTAGGCCGTGACGCCAGCAGCCTTTTTCTTTTCCGCGTCATGTAAATCGCCTTGGTAGTCGCCACCGCCGATGACGCCGAGCAAAGGCATGCGGCTGCGCTTTTTCTCACCAAGCAATGCATGCACTGGCTTTCCGGTAGCGCGGCCGGTGAGATCATGCAGGGCGATTTCGATCGCGGCCTTGGCGCCGTGGTTGCCATACATACGGCCGTTCATGGCTGCGAGCGCGCCGGAAATGTCGGCAACAGCCCGGCCACGCAGCGCAGCGCTTAGATAATGTACAGCAGAGACAATGCTATCCAGCGTATCGCCGGTCATCACCGGTGCGGAAGCGGCTTCACCCCAGCCAACGATGCCATTGTCGGCCTCGACCCGCACCAGCACATTGTCGGCGCGCCGGATTTCCTCGCCCGCCATGATGACAGGCTTGAACATCGGCAAGCTGACCGCGATTGGCTCGATGGTTTTGATTTGCACGGCGATCACCTCGGTCCTACCGCAGATCTTATCGCAATTGCGCCCGCCATCGATTTTCGGCGAGGGCGGGCGCTTTTGGGAATTGATTTACAGCTTTTGGATGCCGGCTAGGTCAATGATGCTCTTGAACAAGTCGATTTCCTTCGTCACCCTGGTCCAGGCTGCGTCAGCGCCCTTTGCCCTCACCTGGAAGCCGGATTTGTAGAGTTTTTCTTTCATTTCCTCGGTGACGAGAACTTTCAGCGTCTCGGTCTCCAGCCACTTGACCGCTTCTGGCGGGGTCTTCGAGGGCGCCAGCAACACGGTGTCGGTCGCGAACACGAAATCCTTGTAGCCGGACTCGACCATGGTCGGGACGTCGGGCATGTCGGGCCAGCGGGTTTCACCGGTCACCGCGAGGCATCGCAGTGTGCCCGCCTTGATGTGCGGCGCGGCCGGTGGCAGCGAACCGGAGCTCAATTGCGCGGTCCCGCTGAGCAGAGCCTGGATGGCATCGCCACCGCCCTTGTAGACCACGTCTTCCAGCTTAGGCAGCTTCTCGCGGATCTTCAACACCTCAAGCTGGATCTGCGGCGTCGTGCCGATAGGCGGCGTTGCGCAGTTGAATTTTTCCGGATTAGCCCGCGCGAGCGCAACGAATTCCTTCATCGTCTTCGCCGGCAAGTCGGACCTGACCACGAATGTATTGGGCGATGTCGCCAATTCGCTCACGCCGACGAAGTCTTTAGGATCATAGGGAACCTTATTGTACAGACTGACATTGACCGACCACGCATTTGTCGCGAGCAGGATCGTGTAGCCGTCCGGTTCGGCGCGCGCGGCATTGCCAAATCCGATATTTCCGCCTGCGCCGCCGATATTCTCGATGACGAAGGTCTTGCCGGTCGATTGTTGAAGCGCGGCTGCGGTGATGCGGCCGACGATGTCGGACGGTCCGCCCGGCGTGTTAGCCACGATAATTTTAACCGGCCGGTCAGGATAGGCGGCATAGGCCCCGCGCACGCGCAAGAATGCCGGTGCGGCGACGCCTGCAGCGAGCGCCCCCGCGCCCTTGATGATGCTGCGCCGTGACGGCGCCGAGCGTCTGCTGGATCTCGTCATCGTCCTCCCCTTACGTTTCGGCAATATTTTCTGATTAGCGCCGTTACCAATCTTAGGCTAAGCTTTTGCGATTACTGGAGCAATGGGTTCGAATACGGGCGCCGGAAGTCCAATCAAAGATCGTAAAATTTCACGATATTCAAACGCAGCGGCCCGGTCCGTCCAGTCATGACAAATATCCAAACGCGAGCAACCAACTGGCACGAGATTGTGCTCGCAACCCTGAAGGCTAACGACGTCAAGCTCATCGTTTACGTGCCGGACCGGGTGTTCACGCCGCTTATCAAAGCGATTCACGCCGACGCATTCTTCACCACCTTCGCTGCCACCCGCGAAGAGGAGGCGCTTGGCATCATTAGTGGCGCTTGGATGGGTGGCTTGCGCGGCGCGGTGCTTATGCAGACCAGCGGTTTTGGCACGATCCCTAACGCGCTCGCTTCGCTGGTGGTGCCGTCGCAAATTCCGGCACTGATCTTTGTTTCCGAGCGCGGTACGCTTGGCGAGTTCAATATTGGCCAGGCTCTCGTATGCAAGACCATGCGGCCGGTGCTCGACTCGCTCGCGGTCGAAAACATCACCATCACGCGTCAGGACGAGCTTGCTTTTATCATCGACCGTTCCATCAAGCAGGCGGTGGCGACGCAGGCGCCGGTCACCTTTATTCTTTCGCCGCTGCTCACCGGCGGCAAGGTATTCGAGGCTTGAGGACCTCATGATGAGTACTCAAACAGGAGCGATTGGCGCCCACAATGCCAAGGTGATGAACCGCTTCGATCTAACCAAGCGGCTGGTCTCCAGGCTCAAGCGCGACGAAGCAGTTATCGGCGGCATCGGCAACGCCAATTTCGATCTGTGGGCGAGCGGGCAACGCCCGCAGAATTTCTACATGCTTGGCAGCATGGGTCTAACAATTCCGATCGCGCTCGGCGTCGCCATCGCGCAGCCGCAACGGCATGTGATCGCT
>DASSLE010000104.1:0-4023 GCA_035689725.1 Pseudolabrys sp. | reverse complement strand
TCGGGTACAACACCAATTTGGTGAAGCCCGAAGACGCGCCCAAGAGCTATGCCGATCTGCTCAATCCGAAATGGCAAGGCAAGATCGTCAAAGGCCATCCTGGCTACAGCGGCGCGATCCTGACCAACACCTATCTGTGGGTGCGCGATCTCGGCTGGCCCTATCTGGAAAAGCTGGCGCAGCAGAAAGTCATGCAGGTGCAATCGGCAGCTGATCCGCCAAAGAAAATCGCCATAGGCGAGCGCGCGGTGATGGCCGATGGAAACGACTATAGTTTGGAAGTTGCAAAATTAAACAAACAGCCGGTCGAGGTGGTGCATCCCGCGGAAGGCGCGCCAGTTATCCCGGTGCCGTCGGGGATTTTCCGCAATGCGCCCAATCCGAATGCGGCGCGGCTGTTTCAGAATTTCCTGTTCAGCGTGGATGCGCAGCAGATCTTCATCGACGTGTTTGCACACCGCTCGTTCCATGCACTAGCCAAGGAGAAGCCTGGGCGCGCACCGCTTTCGAGCTTCAAATTGTTGCAGGCGGATCCAAAACTGGTGCTGGCGCAAAGCGAGGAGATCAAGGCGCGCTACAGCAAGATTTTCGGGGTGTGAGTGGGGGATTAGCGCCGCCACCGACGAGACACCAGATGAGTAAGCGCCGCGTAGTGCCGGCTATACAAGGTTATTTCCGCATCGCTGCGACGGCTTCCGTGATTGCGCCGGGACTACTCACTGGTAGCGAACACCGCTCACCAACACACACGAAGACCGCGCTCCCCGTTGTGGTCTTCAGTTTTTCCTGCGCGGGATGCGAGGCCGGCAAATCGGAGGTGTTTGCGGCGCGCAGCACGATACGGTTGAGGTAAGGCAACTTCAGTGCCGCGTGCGCGAAATGTTCGGCGGCGTTGCCAGTCGCTACGATCTCGGTCGCGCGCAGGCGCAGGTCGAGCGCGTTAAGCAACGCTACGTGGCCGAACAGATTGCGATCGGCCGTCGACAATATGCTCTCGATAAGTCGGTCGGCTTTTACCCGCCACTTATCGTCGCCCACCAGAACCGCAAGCCGCACCAGGTTCTGTGCAGCGACTGCGTTGGGATTGGGCGTTGCATCGTCCTGCGTCGAGTGCGGCCGCAACAGCAGGTCGGTGGCATCTGCGGCGGAAAGATAATAGCCCCCGGTATCAGCGTCGGTGTAATGCGCGTCGAAAGCGCTCTGCCAGGCGATGGCGTGTTCGACGTAGAAGCGCTCCCCGGTCGCCTCATAGAGCGCCAGGGCGGCGCGGATCATGGCGGCGAAATCCGATGCGAGGCCAGGGAACAGTAATTTCCCGTCCCGCCAGGAATGCCCCAGCCGGTCGCCTTTCGTCATCGTTTGCGCGATGAAATCAAAGGCGCGCTTGGCCATTGCGAGCCAGTCCGTTTCATCGAGGATGATCCCCGCATTGACCAGCGCCGCGATCATCAGGCCATTCCAGTCGGCCAGCACCTTGTCATCGAGGCCCGGCCGCACACGTCCGGCGCGTGCCTCCAGCAAGATCGCGCGCAAGCGCGAGAGCCATGCCTCATCGGCTTCGCTGCGCGGCACAGTCTTGAGCCGGTTGAGAATATTGTGGCCCTCGAAGTTGCCTTCATCGGTAACGTCATAGTGCTGCGCGAAGAATTCGCCGGCTTCCGGGCCGATCAGTTCGATAATCTCGTTTTTCGACCAGACGTAGAACTTGCCCTCCTCGCCTTCGGAATCGGCATCGAGCGAGGCACAAAAAGCCCGCTCGCCGGTGGTCATTTCCCGCTTGAGCCAGTCCACCGTCTCGCGGGCCCGCTGTGCGAACAGCGACTTGCCGCTGCGCTGCCAGGCGAGCGCCAGCAGCTCCAGCAATTGTGCATTGTCGTAGAGCATCTTCTCGAAATGCGGCACCAGCCATTTGTCGTCCACCGAGTAGCGCGAGAAGCCGCCACCGAGATGATCGTAAATGCCGCCCTCGCACATTCGTTCGAGCGAATACTCGACCGTCTGGAAAAAACGAGCATCGTTGGAACGCAAGCCGGCGCGCCACAACATTTCAAGAATTGCTGGTTGCGGAAACTTGGGTGCGCCGCGCAAGCCGCCATTGATCTGGTCGAACATATTGCCGACCTGCATGGCAGCCGCGTCGAGCTCGTTCAACCCGATCGTGACCTTGCCCGCTGGGCGCGCTTTCTCGGCGAGCCGCGACAGCAGCGCTGTGCGGTTCTGTTCGATCCGATTTGGCTCCTCGCGAAAGAGCCGCGCCACCTCACGCAACACATCGACGAAGGCGGGCCGACCGAAGCGGGATTCTTTCGGGAAATACGTGCCGCCCCAAACAGGCTCGGCCTGCGGCGTGAGAAACATAGTCAGCGGCCAACCGCCCTGCTCGCCCAGCAAATGCAGCGCATTCATGTATATCTGGTCGATGTCCGGTCGCTCCTCACGATCGACTTTGATATTGACGAACAGTTCGTTCATCACCCGCGCCGTCGCTTCGTCTTCGAATGACTCATGCGCCATCACGTGGCACCAATGGCACGCGGCGTAGCCGACCGAGAGCAGAATCGGCCGGTTCGAATGTCTTGCTTCGGCCAGGGCTTCCGGTCCCCAGGTCCACCAGTCGACCGGATTGTGCTTGTGCTGTAGGAGATACGGGCTGGTCGCCTGGGCCAGCCGATTTTCATTTGCGGTGTTGGAACTGGACATCGACGCAGCCTAGCGCGGATTGCGCAATCGTTAGGGCAAAATCGCAAAGACGCGCGCCGGGAACCCAAGCCCTTTGTGCACTTTCGGCCAGGTGACGACGACCAGTGCGCCTTTCGCGGGCACTTTGTCGAGATTGGCCATGACTTCGATTTGATAATGGCCGTGCTGAAGGATGTAGGATTCCGAATCCATTTTGTCGGTGGTGTCGGTGTCCATGGCCTCGTGGCCGGTCGCGACCACGCCGCGCTGCTCGTATAGGAACTTGATCGTTTCGAATGCCCAGGCTGGGAATGGCGCGCGCTTGAAGCGCTCCGAATTGCTGTTCCAGTCCTTGTACATATCGGTGCGTAGCGCAACGAACGAGCCTCGCGGGATGCGGCCGTGCTTGTTCTCCCAGGCGCGCAGGTCGGCCACCGAGAACGCGTGATTTTGGTCTTTCGCCAAGTAGGGCGTGTCGTCGAGAACGATCAACGGCAGGATCATCTGTTTGAGCGGGATCTCGTCCATGGTAATCCCTTTCTCGTCGAAATGTGCTGGGGGATCGACGTGGGTGCCGTACTGCCCCACGATTTCATAGAACGTGGCGCGGAAGCCGTCGTCCTTGATCGTGTAGGGCTTGTGTGTCTTCGGATCGGCGGCTGGGGTGAACTTCGCCTGCCCGAACCCGGACCATACCGGCGTGTCCGGGCCAAAACTGTGGGTCAGATCAACGAATTTCTTCGATGCAATAACGCGATAGGCGCGGACAAGATCGCTCTGCGCGTGGGCCAGCGTTACCGAAGAGCTTGCGAATCCAAGCGATAGCAAAACGACGACAAAACGAAGCATCAGTGACATGTCGCCTCCTCGATATCTCGTGACACCGCATCCGGATGGCGCCGCACTTCGCGTAACGCCTTTCTGGTACTGTCACGATAGTCGCCCCACCCTGCGGCATTGGGCGTCAACGCGCGGGCAATGGCGTATGCAGCGGGTCGATCAAGTTAAGACGATTTCGCCTGCAGAACCAATGCGCCAGTGGTTCTGCCGCGGGACTTGACCCCTGCCCTATCTCAGGGCTTCCGTGCGCCGCGATGTCTGAACCAACACGCGAAACCATCTATGCCCTTTCGTCCGGCAGACCACCGGCGGCGATTGCGGTGGTGCGCATTTCTGGTCCGCGCGCAGGCGAAGCACTCAAGACGCTTGCCGGCAAAATTCCTGCTCCACGAAAAGCTACTCTGGCGCGCCTCCGCGGGCGCGATGGCGCGATCATTGACCACGCGCTGGCGCTTTGGTTTCCGGCACCCCATAGCGAAACCGGCGAGGACGTCGCCGAGCTTC
>DASSLE010000103.1:0-5001 GCA_035689725.1 Pseudolabrys sp. | reverse complement strand
TTTCCGCGATCCCGGCACAGCGATGCCGGCATCCGATGTTTCGTTGATCGCGGGCAAGCCCGCAAAGTCAGAGGCGTTTGACTTTTGATAGCTAGCGTGTCGGCAGGAAGGTCGGACCGACCGTGCGTACAGTGCGTTTGGTCGGATCGGTCTGGCCGGGCGCCTCCGGAAGGGGGGCCGGAGCCGCAGGCGCTGTTGCGATTGGTACGCGCTGATTGGGCCGGATCGGCTTGCCATCGGCGCCGACCCGCGGTTGCGACAGTTGCTTGGAATTCTGCTCCGTGACGACAACGTCGCCAGGCGCGACTGTATCGTCAGGACCAATGGCCCTGAGCGTTTGTGCCCAACTTTCACCTGGTCGGCGGCAGCTACAGGCCGGATCCATAGCCTTGCGATACTGGAAGGCGGTCGGAAGCTCTGTGTAGAGCCTGCCATTGAGCGAAACTGCCTGCGCCATTTCCTCGCCGGGATTGTGATAGGTGTAGAGCGAAACTTCGGACGCCGGGCACATGCGCTGACAGCTTTGTTCATCATCATGAAATCGATCGGGCGAGGTCGAGTACGAAATCGGGAAATAGAAACCGTCGCAGGTGCGCACACAGACGGTGCGGAAGGTGCCGCCCATTGGTTCGGAGGGCGCGAAGAAACCACCGCTGCCACCATTGTTGCCGAACAAACGATCGAGGAAGGTGCCCTGCTGGCCGGCAAGTGCCGCGGAGCGGTATTGCGGTCCGCAACCGTTGTCGCCGAGCGCGATCAACAGCCCCTGCCGTTGGGCGGCGCGTTCGGTCGTGCCACCATTGAGCCGTTCCAGATCGTTCCGCATGCGTTCAAGCGCATTGCGCTGCTGATCGATCTGCCGCCTCAGCCCGCCGCATTGCGGCGGCGGATTGCTGAATATCGAGAAGAAGCCGAAGCTTTCGCATCCAATACGCCGTGACTGCGCCACGAGCCGGTCAACCTCGAATTGCTGGCGGTTGACCGTATCTTCCGTGCGACGAATTTGCTCGACGCGCGCCGGATCCGCATTGCCCCGATCGAGCGTTGCGAGCTGGGCTTCAAGCCGCTGGCAAGCCGGATTTGAGGACTGCGCCTGCGCCGTGGCAACGCCTGACAGCACCACGACGACCGCGGCTGCCAACTTGTAGGATGATCCCCTCATGCGCGGATACTCTAGTCTGTAAATCACGGCGGGGCGAGGCTTCTTGTTACTTTGCCCGTGCGACTTCAGAACGCAGGTTCCAAAGTACCCCAGAAACGATGATGAGAGCGCCAAGCAGAACGAAAATGTCGAGTCGTTCACCATAAAACGCCCAGCCCACCACGGCGATCAACGGGATACGCATAAAATCCAGTGGCACCACCAGTGTCGCGTCCCCGGAGCGGAACGCGTTGCTCAGACAATAGTGTGATGTGAGCCCGGCCGTACCAACGCCGAGTGCAGGCAGAATGTAACGCGTCTCAAAGTGCAAGAACACGGTAGGATCGCTACCCAGCAGCGAGAGGGGAAACTGGATCACCGCCATCCAGAAAACGATGCCAAAGGTGCTCTCCGTCATCGTCAGCTTTTTGGTGGTGATCATGGTGATGGCGTAGCCGAACGCGGCCAGTAGCACCAAAATTGCTGCGGGATTGAAGCTCGCGATGCCCGGCCGCAGGATGACCAACACGCCGATCAGGCCAAGCACAACTACACCGAGACGGCTCGGAGTCATCCGCTCGTGCAAAAACCAGATCGCGAGCAGCGCAGTCCACGCCGGCATTGTGAACTCCAGCGCGAACACGGTGGCAAGCGGCAGCATGGTGAGGCTGAGCGCCCAGGAGAATTGCGATGCGTAATGAACGGTGTTGCGGAAGAGGTTGAGGCCCATGCGCCGCGGCCGTGCATGCAAACGCAAATCCGGCCGCACTGCCAACAGGACAAACAGAACCAGAAGCGCAACGCCGCTGCGAATTGCAAGGATCTCAAAAATGCTCAATCCGGCGCGCGATAGCTGGCGGATCGACACCGCCATGACCGAAAACGAAAGCAATGCGCCGACCATCCAGAGGACGACGCGTGCAATTTTGCTGTCGATCACGTGCTGTCCGTTGACGGTGGGGGAAAGTAGCGATGCGGCTTGGTGGTCTAGCAGACGACCACGTCGCCGTCATTCGGCATCCGGCTGGTTTTCCGGCCGTGCTTTGTCGAACGCCGGGAGCTTCAGGCAGGCCGCGTCTATCCCTACGATTTTTGGGAATTTGTCGATCGGCACCTTTAGGCGTCGCGCATTTGCGACTTGTGGCACCAGGCAAATGTCAGCGAGCGTGACGTGAGCCCCGCAGGCGTAGGGTCCAGGGGCGAGCAACCCCTCCAGCGCGGTAAAGCCCTCGATGATCCAGTGATGATACCAGGCGTCAATCTCGGGTTGCTCATGCTTGAGCTGCCGCCTGAGATACTGCAGGGCGATGAGATTGTTGAGTGGATGAATATCACAGGCAATCATTTGCGCAATCGCCCGCGATTTGGCGCGTCCGAGCGCGTCAGCCGGCAACAGCGGCGGTTCGGGATGAATGTCGTCGAGATATTCGATGATCGCCAGTGATTGGGTCAGCACCTCGCCATTCGACAGCTCGAGCGCAGGCACACGCGCCTGCGGGTTGATGGCGCGAAATTCCGGCGTGTGCTGGCGGCCGCCATTCTTTGTCAGATGGATCGGCACAGTCTCGTATTGGAGGCCCTTGAGATTGAGTGCTATACGCACGCGGTAGGCGGCGGAAGAGCGGAAATAGGAATAGAGTTTCACGGATTGACCCCGGCTTGCACCGCCGCAATCTAGCCGGGACGGCGTCCGTTGGCGATATGGGGCGCAAGCTGCGCCGATTGATCCCATGCGGTTCCGGTTCGATAACGCCTGTTCTGTCTGGCCGTTCCGTATGAGCCTGGCGCCCGGCCCTTAGTTGCGTTTGCAACTAACATGGTATCGACCAAGGCATGGTACGGTATGCGCCAAGCATGAGGGCTGTTATGGAACAACCGCGTCTCGTCGTGCCAGCACTTGGTGGCCTCTACCGCGCGGTCGCGTGGATTACGGAGCCATTGATCCGTGTCGTTGCCGGCGGATCGCTTGTGATTCACGGGTTTCCAATTCTGTTCGGAAACACCGCAGCCGCTGCAAAATTTCTTGAGAGTGTCGGATTCGAAAATGCCCTGTTCTGGGCTTATGTCGTGGGTATTGTGGAGTTTGTATGCGGTGTTTGCCTCGCCGTTGGCTTTCTTACGCGACTGGTCGCGGGGCCCATTATCGGCTTTCTGCTAATCGCAATCGTGACTTACCACTGGCAATTTGGTTTCGCTTGGGAAAACCGCGGCATCGAATATCCTCTGTTTTGGGCAATCGTAGTTTTCCATTTCCTCATACGGGGCGGTGGGCCATGTTCGCTCGATGCGCTGATCGGACGTGAGGTGTGACGCGGTGACGGCATTCGCTTCCACCGAAGATCTCGGCGAAAAGAAAGTCTCGTTCGATCAGATCGGGATGGGACTCTACGCTTATACTGCAGAGGGAGACCCGAATACCGGCATCATCGTCGGTGACGATGGGCTTATGGTCATTGACGCGCAGGCGACGCCGGCAATAGCTGGCGACGTCGTCGCACGTGTCGCCAAAGTCACAGACAAGCCGGTCAAATACGTCTTGCTGACCCACTATCATGCGGTCCGAGCGCTCGGGGCATCAGCTTTCAAGGGCGCCGAGATTTTGGCATCAAATGCTACGCGCGACCTGATCGCAGAGCGCGGCAAACAGGACATGGATTCCGAGATCGCCCGCTTTCCGCGACTTTTTCGTGCGGCCGAAACCATTCCTGGACTGACATGGCCAACGATTACATTTCCCGATCAGATCTCGGTGTGGCTGGGTCGACGCGAAGTCCGGATCATTCACATTGGGCGTGGGCACACCGCGGGCGATGTGATTGCAATCGTTCCCGACGCAGGCGTCGTCTTTTCCGGAGACCTCGTTGAATACAAGTCGGCCTGCTATTGCGGCGACGCTCACTTCACCGACTGGCTTGCGACGCTCGATCATCTCGCTGAATTGCAAGCCAATGCGCTGCTACCCGGACGCGGTGCAACGCTTACTTCACCGGAAATGGTCAAGGAAGGTATTGAGCTTACCAGCGATTTCATTGCGACTCTCTACAACTCGGTGCAGGAGAGCGTAACGAAGGGCCGTTCGCTGAAAGAGGCTTTCGACTTTGTGCGCCTTACGATGGATCCAAAGTTCAAGGATTTCGCGATCTATGAGCACTGTTTGCCGTTTAGTGTCTCGCGCGCCTATGATGAGGCACGCGGCATCGAGTGGCCGGTCATCTGGACCGCCGAGCGTGATCGCGAAATGTGGGCGGCTTTGCAGGGCTAGGCGCAGCTCATAGTCCCGGTCAGCGTGTGCAGACGATAGCGACGATGTCGCAGCCGTTATCGCGGCATTTGGCAGACACGACGGGAATTGCGCCGGTGATACCGCCGCGATCGACCTTGTGATAGTTCGCGGCCTGCGCGAAGGCTTGCGTCTTGCAATAAGCATTGGCGGCCGCCGCGCCACACTTTTCACCGGAGGCGAGACAGCGGTCGACGCCGTACCCGTCGGCATCGTTGGCGATGATAAACATGCGCTGCTCGGCTTGGGCAGTACTGGTGAAAACGAAGCAAAGCCAGATCGCGAAACCAACCGAAAATGTCCGCATTACGAAACGCCTGTGAATTGGAAACGCCAGGCCGTCCCCAGCACCGATTCCAAGAATGTGAGCAAAATCGTTAAGCGGTGCTTAACCTTGCGGTCTGCGCCTTGGTCATCAAATTTTTCCTGTGTTTTGCACGGGTTGCGGCCAGACCTTGACGGCATGGACGCGACAAATCATTGTGCCGCCATGAACGGCCTTAACCATATCTGCGGCATTTGCCCGGAGATTATTCGCTAGCGCATCACGCTGGCTGCGGCCGTCTTTTCTCAACGTTGA
>DASSLE010000102.1:0-8490 GCA_035689725.1 Pseudolabrys sp. | reverse complement strand
ACAAGTCCACGCGATGTCCGCTTTACCCCCATCATTCCCCGAGTGGAATGTCCGCTAAGTGCCACTAGGCAACATCAGTCGTCACTAGAAAGAAGAAGGGCCGCCCAGCCGCGTGTCGCCTAGAGCTGCGTTGCGGCGATCAGATCGTCCACTTTTCGTTCGTTGTCGATGCCCCAGATTAGCTTGAGCAACCGATCCACCCGGGCGGGCGGCAGGTGATGTTGCGCCATCTGGCGAAATTTCTCCTCCAGCTCGGCGTCTGTCATCGGATTCCTGTAGTGCCCGCGATGATACTCAACTCGAAATATCTTGCGTGCGCCATCCGTGAGTACGACTTCGAACAGGCACAAGTTGCCCAAGTCGGGCTTCTCGGCCTCTTCGGTTGGTTGCACCTTGATGCGACTGATCAAGTCGAGCAGCTTGGAGTCGTGCCGGTAGCGTTCTTCGTAGAATTCTAGTTCGATTTTGCCATACAACAGGACAAGCCCGGCGGAGTAAGGAATACTGTGGTCCGCCGTCTCCGGAGTCGCCGGATGCCATTTGTCAGGGCCGTCCGCCATAATCTTGATTGCTGAGCGAGAGACACTGATATTGATTTCCCTAATATCGTCTGGGTTCTTTGCGAACGCGCGCGCTTCCATCGCTGCCTGGGCGACGGTCTGGGCAAATTGGCCGAGAGGGAAGCGCTTCGTAAATGTGCGGCGGATTCCGAACGGCTCGCCCAATTGTATTGGCTCGACTGGTTTGCGACCCATCACCTTAAAGAAGCCGTAGCTGCCTTCGAAAATTGTAGTCGGCCCAGTCATGCCGCTCGCCGCGAGCTGCACGGCGAATATCGCTTTACGACACGCGTCAGCCGCAGCGTAAGCCTTCCAATTCGACAACGAGTCCGAACGGCCCTGACGAGTAGCCGTATTGCCGCCGACGGTAATGCCAATCGCATAGAGCATCTGTTCGCGGGTGAGGCCCATCAACGAGCCCGCGCCGACCACGGCGCCCATACCGGTGATCGTGGTATGGTCGATACCGTTGCCGAGATAGTCAAAAACGTCCCCGACCTTGCAGAACACTTCGTAGGCCAAGACGATTCCGGCGATCAGGTCGCGGCCGCTGCGTCCATTGATTTCCGCTGCGGCCAGAAGCGCCGCGATCGTGTCGCTAGGGTGGCCGGCTCCGCCCGTGCGGCTTACGAAGCCATCATTGAAATCGAGATAGCGGAACATGACGCCATTGGCGAAGGTGGCGAGATCCGGGCCGGTCTTGGTTCCGCTCAACAGTACGGTCGCGCCCCGTCGCGCGGATACCTGGCCGGCAAGTTCGATGGCGATCTTACTGGGCTTTGCCGGATAGCCGCCGAACGCGCAGCCAATCGTGTCGAGCAGAGCGCGCTTTGCAATGCGGACAACGTCTTCGGGCAGTGCCTCATATCGGAGGTCAGCCGCGAATTGGGCCAAGATCTCGCTGAGATTGACGGCTTTGGTGCCAGCTACGGCATCGACTGCCCCCGCAGGGACTTGCGCCACCGCCGAAAAAGGCGTCAGACCCGCCGAAAGGCCTAAGCTTGTCGCTGCCTGGATAAAGTGACGCCGCGTCAGGCGCGGCGTGAACGGTTGCCGATAACCATTATGGTGCGCATCAGCCACGTCGAAAGCCTTGTCCATCATGTTCCCCCGTTTGACCCTGAAAAGTATTCAGGGTGGCGCGTCGACGGACTAAGGGCAGGCTGAGAAATCGCGCAGAATTTTCTTATTTTTCGTTTGTCTCTTCTGGCAAACAATTTTTGATTGCCGCCCCTTTGTCCCCCGTCGCAAAGACTAGTGCGTCGGTATCAGAGAATGCAACGCCCGCTTTTCATGTCAGGAATCTCCTGGCGCGGGGCGTTCCGACGTCCGCTTTGGGTCATAAGCAGACATTGCGCAGTGCAATCGCCATGTCCGCTTTCCCCCTATAGCGGACATTGATGGGTAGTCCTTGCATGTCCGCTTTGTGCCAACAGCGGACATCGGGTTGCTTATTCGACGACCTCATCGGCGGCCTGTTGGAGATGTGCGGGTACCTCGAGATCCAAAGCCGTAGCGGTTTTCATATTGACGATCAGCTCGTATTTCGTCGGCTGTTGCACCGGTAGGTCGCCCGGGTTGGCGCCTTTTAGAACACGGTCAATGTACCCAGCTGCCTGACGGTAGGACTCGGCGAAATCAATTCCATAGGAGATAAGACCACCTGATTTCGCAAAAAAGCGGTTGTAATAGATCGCCGGAACTCGGTGGCGTAGACCGGGCGGCGGACTCATCGCGTTGCCGGACCCATTCAACACGATAAATCGTGAGAGGATCGTTGCGCTTGCGGCCCGCGGACATGTGCGTTGCAATTAGGGATGTCCGCTAAGTGCCATAGCGGACATCGCAGGTATTCATTCAATCGGGGGAGTCGGCCGCGTCCGGTGTCCAACATTGACAATGACCCCAATAAGGCGTGTGGTCCAAGCACGGTCAAGCGCATTGCTTGCCTTAGAGCTGCCCCAAAAACGGCGACGTACCGAAGTCCTCGCTTCTATAGTTTGGCAGCACTGGTGCCATCGGCAGGCACAACAAAACTCCAAATTGTTTGGGTTTGGCGGGGGTGCCATCAGAGCACGCGGAGATCCATCGATGACGGTACCACGGGAAATTCCAAATTAGCGTTGCGGAAAAACACGCGCCTAATCATAAAGAGGGAATTATGCGGACCTGGATGATCCTTGTTCTCGCCGGTGCAGCGATGGCGGGCGGTGCCGGTTTGCCCGCCAGTGCCCAAGACCAGCAAGCCCTGGTTGCGCGCGGGGCGTATCTAGTCAACGGCCCCGCCGCCTGCGGCAATTGTCATACGCAGAAAAATCCGGATCTATCGCCGCGGAACGACATGTTCCTCGCGGGCGGTGAAAGATTCGACACCCCCGTCTTCACAGCCTACTCGCGGAACCTCACGCCAGACAAGGACAGCGGTATCGGCATTTGGACGGACCAGCAGATCATACGCGCCATGCGCGAAGGCGTGACGAAGGAAGGCGAAACGCTCGGTCCGCCGATGCCCGTTCCGACCTACCACAACATGTCGGATGACGATGCCACGGCGATCGTCGCCTATCTGCGCACGATCAGACCTATCCACAATGAGGTGCCGGAATCGAAATACAAGATCCCACTGCGGCCCATGAATAATGCGAAGGGCCTTCCCGCGCCGCCCAAGAGCGACAAGGTTGCCTATGGCGGTTACATCGTGAACGCTATTGCGCACTGCTTCGAGTGCCACACCACGCCGAATGAGCGCGGCGAGCCCGAATTCGCAAGCCATCTCGGAGCTGGTGGCTTTCCGCTGCCGGTATGGCCCGTATTGTCAGCTAAGCCTGGGACGATCATCTATTCGCTGAACATTACGCCCGACAAGGAAACCGGCATCGGCACCTGGAGCGACGATCAGATCAAGCGCGTGATCACCGAAGGCATTGACAAGGATGGCAAGCAGCTCTTTCCGCTCATGCCGTTCGCCTATTTCAAAAAAATGACGCCTGAGGATCTCGACGCCATTGTGGCCTATCTGCACACGATCAACCCGGTCAGGAACAAGACCGAGCCGAACCCCACACTACAATCACTATTGAAATAACATTCCCACCGGAGAACCGATGCTAACCCGAAGGAAATTGGTGGCCGGGGGCGTCATCCTCGGGGGGGCTGTTTTGGCTGGCGCCCTGAACTGGCGGCGTGCATATAACCGCAAGCTCGGACCGCCGCTGAAATTGATTCCCGGCAAGACACAGCCGCTGCAGCTGACGGTCGCGGAGCGTCCGACCGCGCTCCCCTGCTTCGGCGGGCACACCTTACCGATGTGGAGCTTTGCCGACGGCACGTGGCCGCCGGTGATTCGCCTCAGGCTCGGCGAACGGCTCAACGTGATGCTGGAAAACCGGCTACCTCGGGCGGATGAATATACGTCGATCCATTGGCATGGTTTGCGCCTTCCGAACAATCAGGACGGCGTGCCCTATCTCGTGCAGAAGCCAGTCCTGCCCGGCGAGAAATTCCACTATAATTTCATGCCGCCCGACACCGGCACCTTCTTCTTTCATACCCACTGCAACACCGCGGAACAGCTTGGCCGCGGCCTGCAGGGCGTTGTCATCGTCGATGGCGACATTACTGAGCCCTATGACGCCGACATCGTCCTGTTCATCCGCGACTGGCAAGTCGATCTCGCGACCGGGCAATGGAATCCCTTCGTCACGCTGCGGGGCGCGGGGCGGGCCGGTACCTACGGGCCCGTGCGCAGCGTTAACGGCGCGGTCAATCCCGAATTCAAGCTGCCCGCCTCGGGCGACTGTCGCCTGCGGCTGATCAACGGCGATCCGACCCGTGTCATGAAAATCTCCATTGAAGACGGCGAGGCGGCGATCCTCGCCATCGACGGGTTTGCGGTGCAGCCGCTGCCCTTCTCGGATTGGTCACTGGGACCGGCGATGCGGATCGACCTCGTGCTGCGCGCCCCAGAGACGGGGAAGATCGCCCGGCTCATCGACCAGTCGATGTCCGGTCGCGTCGAACTTGCTCATTTCACCAGCATTGGCGAGCCGCTCTCGACCTCCGACTTCGATCCGGCGCCGCTCCACGCCGTGCGGATTTCCGAGCCCGATCTCGACACCGCAACCCACCTCGATTTCACCTTCGAGCGAACCGACGAGGGTCAGATACTTGCCGCCCTGGCGGACGACGGCCTCGGAGGCGCTCTCGGCGCGCTCTGCGTCAGTTCGCACGGCTTCTGGGCAATCAACGATCGCAGGTGGCCAGATCACGACCATGCGCAACTGCCGCCGCCGCTCGCGTTACTCGATCGCGGGCAGTCCTATGTCTTCACCCTGAGGAATAAATCGCCCTTCACCCACCCTATCCATATTCATGGCCACACCTTCAAGCTGATCAGCTCAGACAAGCTGACCCGACCCGAGCATCATACCGATACGCTGCTGCTTTTGCCCGACGAGACGGCCGAGGTCGCCTTTGTCGCCGATAATCCCGGCAACTGGATGTTTCATTGTCACATCGTCGAGCATCAGGAGAACGGGATGATGGGCTATCTCCGCGTGGCTTGAGGCGGGTTGGACCGGTAAAAAAACCAGCAGTTCCGTAACAGCATACAGATGAATTGCACCATGCGCGGCCGTTGTTGCGGCAGGCCGATGTCCGCTTTGGGTCATCAGCGGACATTTTGCGATGCGGAAGCCGTGTCCGCTTTACCCTCAATAGCGGACATTGATTGCCGGCTCAGAAATGTCCGCTAAGTGGCAGAAGCAGACAAAGGTTCGCGATTACCCTCGGCGACACCGGCTTTGTCTATGTGCGAATTCATCGAGTGCTATGAGTGACAATACCAGTAGTAGCGTCGCCATAACCGGCCCGTTCTCACATACGTGCCATACCTGTCACGCAGCAACTTTTCCCTTTTGGCGCTGTCATATTCTCTCTTGTCAACGGCAGCGCACCCCTTCCGAGGGGGCTGCTCTGCACTCACAGATGAAGAGGGAAATGCAATTAGCATCAACCCAATCACGGCAGTGCAAGGTGCGTTTTCAATAAGTGCGACGAGTTTTCCCCGCCTCATTCGATCACCTCGTCGGCACGCAGCAGGAACGCCTCCGGGATGGTCAGGCCGAGCGCCCTGGCGGTAGTTAGGTTGACGACGAGTTCAAACTTGGTCGGCTGTTCGACCGGAAGATCAGCGGGTTTTGCTCCCTTGAGAATCTTATCGACAAGTTCGCCCGCGTGCCGGAATAGATCCGTAGTCTTTGCCCCATAGGACATAAGGCCTCCCGCTCCAAGAGACTCACGGAACGGAAGGCTCGTCGGCAGTCGCGCGCCCAGTGCCAGCGTGTTGATACGAGCACCGTTGGCATTTGTCAGCGCGTCGGCACACACATAAAGCACCTGCGTCCCGTTCTTAAGCGTCCCGAACGCGGGCGCAATATCTTCAGCGCGGCGGATTTCGAGCACGTCAACATCAATGCCAGACTTGCGGGCTACGGCGCGAACCTCGGCCACCTCTCGGACCGCGCCGGGGTAGTTGACATTGGCAATAACCGCCAATCGGCGGAGATTAGGAAATATCTCACGCAAGAGTTCGATTCGTTTGCCGGGAAGTTCGGTCGTTTGTGTCGAAACGCCTGTGACGTTGCCACCCGGTCGTGCGAGCGAGGCGACCATGCCGGTGCCGACGGGGTCCACTGCTATTGCGAACACGATTGGGATCTTCGAAGTTGCTTGCCTTGTGGCGGCGACCGCGCTTCCGACCGTAACAATGACATCCACTTTGAGCCGCACGAACTCAGCCGCGATCTCGGTAAAACGTTCGCTACGCCCCTCCGCCCAGCGATACTCGATGGCGACCGTGCGCCCCTCGGTCCAGCCAAGCTCGCGTAGCCGCTGCACAAAGGCGGCGGTCCATTCGCTCCAGGCGATCGGTGTGCTCGCGCCCAGGAATCCGATGGTCGGCAGTTTCGCTGGCTGTGCGTTCGCCGCAAGTGGCCAAGATGCTGCCGAGCCCGCAAATACCCTGATGAAATCTCGCCGCCTCATTGGCGCACATCTTACAGGCTCAAACTGGGAGATTGGAAGCGGCCGCCAATGTCCGATTTGGGTCATTAGCAGACATTGCGGCGTCAAACATTGATGTCCGCTTTACCCCCAATAGCGGACATCGATTAGACGCCAAAATATCGAGAGCACGAGCCGAAGAGACCGATGAGCTTGTCTGGTACGACGCCCGGTACGACATGCGCGCAAACGAGGTTGGCTAACCAGCTAGAAACGTAAAGCGTTTCGCCGTCAGCTCACGCCATCCGCTTTGGGTCATCAGCGACCAACCGGTCTTGTCCACTGTTACTCCAATCGCGGACAAAGATGGGCGCGGCTGAATTGTCCGAAGTGCCAATAGCGGACATAAAGCAACGGTGCGGGCGCAGCGAGATCTACAAGTCGTCACTGCGGCAGCAGTTCCGTCGGAAAGCTCTTCATGCCGCTCGGCACCGCTATGCTGATGCCGCTGGCGGGTGCTGCGTAGTAAAAATGATTTGTAGCTAGGACCGTCTTGCCCCCAGCGGCAACGACCTCGACGACAGTGGCGATGAGCAGGGTGGCGACAACGGCTATAGACAGTGTTTGGCGCATGGCAGCCTCCTTCCTCAGTTTTCAACACTAGAGCCGATTGCGCGAGCGCGATGTGATCGTCGTCACAAAATTTCACTTTGGTACGGTATCGAGAGCCTCTGTATGCTGGTCGGCCCGTCCTCCGCTTTGGGTCATTCGCGACCTGGTCAAAGCCGCCGCTCGTATTTGTCCGCTGTTACTCCAATAGCGGACAAAACAGCCGCGCATCACGAGTTGTAACCCATCATATTCACGGTTAGAGCAAGGTTTCGGCTAGAATGATCGACGCGTGAGAGCTCTGGCAATGTCGGCTAGGAACAACGCCATGCATTTTGATGCGCGCGGTCTCCCCATCTCGACCGCCAGCGCCAAGGCGGCCGCTGCTTATGACCATCTCGTCACTGGCTACCTCACCCAGCGAGCCGATACGCCTGCCCGTCTGACTGCCCTGCTGGAGGCCGATCCGGACTTTGCGCTTGCGCATTGCATGAAGGGCTATTTCGCCATGCTTGCCTATAAGCAAGCCACCGTTCCAGCCGCCGTGGAGGCGGCGCGCACGGCGCAGTCGCTGCTTACCGCCGACGCCACCCCGCGCGAGCGCAGCCACATCGCCGCCCTGACGGCCTGGGCCGAGGGCGAGCTCGATCGTACTATCACCTTGTGGGAATCGATTTTGCGCACCCATCCGCTTGATGTGGTCGCCTTCCGTCTTGCCCATTTCGCCAATTTCTGGCTCGGCCGCCCGCAGGACATGGTCAGCTCCGTCGAGCGCGTGATCCCGGCCTGGTCGGAGGACATCCCAGGATATGCATCGATACTCGCCTGCCACTCCTTTGCCCACGAGGAGGCCGGGAACTATCTCGCCGCCGAGCCATCCGGACGCCGCGCCATCGAGCTCGACCCCGGCGATCTCTGGGCCGCGCACGCCGTCGCTCATGTGATGGAGATGCAGGGTCGCCGCAGCGAAGGCATCGAGTGGCTCACCACGCTCGCGCCGAACTGGGAAGGAAGCCACAACCTGCAGCACCATCTCTGGTGGCACTGCGCCCTATTTAAGCTTGAGTACGGCGACAATGCCGGCGTTCTCGAACTCTACGATACCCGCTTCCGCAACCTCGCCGCGCCGCTCACGGTCGCCGCGCCGGATGTCTACATCGACGTGCAGAACGCGGCTTCCACGCTCTTCCGCCTCCAGCGCCTCGGCGTCGATGTCGGCAGCCGTTGGGAGGAACTGGCCGACAAGGCGGAGGCTCGGATCGGCGACTGCGTTTCCGCATTCACTCTGCCGCACTGGCTGATGGCGCTGACCGCCACC
>DASSLE010000101.1:0-2777 GCA_035689725.1 Pseudolabrys sp. | reverse complement strand
GTCACCATCACCTCCGGGCCCGGCTATTCGCTCAAGCAGGAAGCGATCGGACTTGCGGTGATGGGCGAGATTCCGCTGGTCGTTATCAACGTGCAGCGCGGCGGCCCTAGCACCGGACTGCCGACCAAGGTTGAGCAGGGCGATTTGATGACCGCGATCTTCGGCAGCCACGGCGATGCGCCCAAGGTGGTGATCGCGCCGGGCACGATCGAGGACTGCTTCTATTCGGTCATCACCGCGCGCAAGATCGCTGAGACCTTCAACATGGTCGTGATCGTGCTCTCCGACGCGAGCCTGGCCACGTCGCAGCAGCCGTTCCCGCGCCCGCAATTCAGCGAAGCCTGGCTGGCGCCGCCGATCGACCAAAGCGAGATCCCGGACGGGCTCAAGCCTTATGACTGGAACGCGATCACTGGCTTGGCCCGCCGCTTCATCCCGGGTCAGCCCGGCGGTGTACACACTTTGACCGGACTTGCTCACGACACCCTGAGCCACGTCGCCTATGACCCGGAAAGCAACGAATCGGGCATTCGCGCGCGCAGCCACAAGCTTGCTGCGCTGCAGAAGACCCTGAAAACGCCGTCGGTGTTCGGCGACGCCAAGGGCGACTTATTGGTCGTCGGCTGGGGCAGCACCAAGGGAGCGATCGAGGAAGCGGTGACGAGCCTGCGCGCCAAAGGCCACAAGGTCTCGTCGCTGCACCTCACCTTCCTGCAGCCGATGGCGCCTGGCATCGACGAAATCATGAAGCGGTTCAAGAAAGTCATTACCATCGAGGGCAACTGGAGCGATGACCCGAAAGACGAAATTGTGGACAAGAACAACCGCCGCTACTCGGCACTCGCCATGCTGCTGCGCTCGCGTTTCCTGATCGACGTCGATTGCTGGAGCGAGGTGCGCGGCCAGCCGATCAAACCGAATACCATCGAACGCGTCCTCGTCGAGAAAATGAAAAAGTAAGAGGCAAGACGATCATGACCATCCATGCCACCGAATGCTTGTTGCGGATGCACGACGAGCATCACGCGCTCGAAGATTATCAGAGCGGCGTGCCGCGCTGGTGCACTGGCTGCGGTGACAACGCTATTCTGGCTGCCGTCCAGCGCCTGTGCCGCGACGAGGATCTGCGTCCCGAGAAGACGGTGTTTGTCTCAGGCATCGGATGCTCCAGCCGCTTCCCGCATTACATGAAGACTTACGGATTCCATGGCATTCACGGCCGCGCGTTGCCGGTTGCTGAGGGTATCAAGATGGCGCGGCCGGACTTGACCGTGTTCGTCAACACCGGCGACGGCGACTGCTGTAGCATCGGCGCGGCGCATTGGATCCACGCTATCCGTTACAACATGAACATGACGGTGATGCTGCACGACAATCAGATCTACGGTTTGACCAAGATGCAGGCGTCGCCGACGTCACCACGCGGATTGAAGAGCAACACTACGCCGCGTGGCAGCTATCTCGACGGACTTCAGCCGCTAACCGTGACGCTCGGCGTCCAGAACGCGTCGTTCGTCGCGCAGGCGGTCGATTGGATTCCCGAGGTTCTCTACGACATTCTGTTGGCGGCGTACCGCCACAAGGGCTTCTCGTTCGTGCGCATCCTCCAGCGCTGCCCGGAATGGCTGCCGAAAATGCTCGATCCGTGGGTGCACGATCCGCTCAAGACCCTGCTGCTGACCCACGAAGACGGTGTGACACTCAGCCCGAACCTGTCCAAGGTCTACAAGACCCAGGAACGCCACGATCCGTCGAATATCAACCGGGCGCGCGAGATCGCTTCGCTGGCGGATCCGATCCCAGTCGGCATTCTTTATCGCAATCCGAACGTCCCTTGCTACGAAGACCTTCGTAACGCCGGGCAGCAGCGTTCCACGCGCTACATCAAGTCCGGTCTCGATGCAGAATTCGACAAGTTCACGATATGGCCGCAGGACGCGGACAGCAAAGTTCAGCCTAGCGCGTGAGAATACAGCGAGTTTGAACTGAAACGACCAAGGCGATTTCGGTATGCAAGCAGAAGTACAAGCCCACATCGCATTTCATCTCACGGGACGAAAGTCCCAAGGCGACTTCGACGCGCTTGCCGGCAATGATTTGCATCCGGCAATTTTCGCCGGCTATCGGGATCTCACGGCGCTGCGCTACGATTTCCCGCTGGTGCTGATCCGCGCCGAAGCGGGACCTTCGGTGCAATCGCTGTCTCGGCTGTTCGACGGCGCGGTCAAGGCGATCGCGGCCGACAGCGACGGCGAACGGCTGAAACGGCATGCCGTGCGGCTCGAGCGCGAAATTCGCAAGCTGCTGGCTGAAGGTGTCTGCGGCTCGCTATCGAAATTGTGGGATCTCGGCGCCGCCCGAGTCGGAGGCAAGGACGACAAGCTGCTGCAGGACAGCCTGAGCCGTCTGCGCGCCGCGTTAAAGAAGAATACCGAAGGCGACCTGGTCGATTGCGATAAGGCCATGCCGTTCCGCTTGTTCCGGCACGTCTGGCAGGTGCGGCAGGACCAGAAGGCGCAGAAATTCCGCGCCGACACCAACAAGCTGCTGATGAAACTGTCGGACATCCTGAGCGCGGATTTCGTCCGCTCCAAGGAAGGGCTTAGCGCAAACCGGTTGCGGGCTTCGGTTGGCGGTGCGCATCGCGACGCGTTCGATTTCGATGCCATGTCGCATTTGCTGACCGAGGCCTCAGCCAATGTGCCGCTGCCCGAAAGCCGGCGCCGGCGGGTACGCGGCTTGCTATCAACGCTGCGCGCACAACGGTTCTTCGCGCC
>DASSLE010000100.1:0-6915 GCA_035689725.1 Pseudolabrys sp. | reverse complement strand
TTCGCGCGCGGCGGTTTGCTCGGCCTGGGCGACAGCATTCGGGGAAGGCTCAGACGTGACTGATCCCATGCTGCTCATCAATGACTTGCATAAGAATTTCGGCGGCCTCATCGTCACGGACGGCGTCACACTCGATATTGGTCAAGCCGAGTT
This sequence comes from Pseudolabrys sp., assembly GCA_035689725.1. GTDB lineage: Bacteria > Pseudomonadota > Alphaproteobacteria > Rhizobiales > Xanthobacteraceae > Pseudolabrys. The sequence continues at coordinate 6,762 of DASSLE010000100.1, read as the reverse complement.
GCACGCGGTCATCGGGCCCAACGGCGCGGGCAAGACCACGCTGATCAATCAGATTTCCGGGCTCATCGCACCCACGGCTGGGAAAATCAACTTCAACGGTGTTGACATCACTGGCATGCCGGCAGACCAGCGCGCCGCGCTAGGACTGGCGAGGTCCTTCCAGATCACCTCCGTGCTGCCCGGATTTTCAGCGCTGGAGAATGTCGCCTTGGCAGTGCAGGCGCATGCCGGAACGAGCTATCGTTTCTTTGGCCGCGCGGACCGCGATCAAGCCATCAACGACTCCGCGAATGCCGCCCTCGCTGAAGTCGGGCTGGCCGAGCGCGGACAGATCGTCGCCGCCCATCTATCGCATGGCGAGAAACGTGCACTCGAGCTTGCAATCGCGCTGGCCATGGGGCCGAAATTGCTTCTGTTGGATGAGCCGATGGCCGGCACCGGACGCGAGGAAAGCGAACGACTCATTGATGTGCTGCGGCGACTGAAAGGTCGCTTTGCTATGCTCCTGGTGGAGCACGACATGAATGCCGTGTTCGCGCTCGCCGACCGTATTTCGGTGCTGACCTACGGCCGCATCCTGGCGAGTGGCGCGCCGGACGCCGTGCGGGCCGACTCGCAGGTCGTCGCCGCCTATCTCGGCGAGGAGATGGAATAGACATGCTTTCGGTAGATCGTCTCGCAGCATCTTATGGACCGGCACAAGTGCTGTTCGATATCTGCTTTTCGGTTGGCACCGGCGAGGTCGTCACGCTAATCGGCCGCAACGGCATGGGCAAGACGACGACAATTTTCGCGCTCATGGGTCTGTTACCCACTCATGGCGGTACTGCCGTCTTTGACGGGCTTCCACTTATCGGACTGCCGCCTTTCCGCATCGCGCAGGCCGGGCTCGGGCTGGTGCCTGAAGGTCGCCAGGTGTTTCCGACATTGACGGCTGAGGAAAATCTCATCGCGACCAGCGCCGCACGCTTCGGCGCGGCGCGCTGGACGCTGGACCGCGTTTACAACTTCTTCCCATCGTTGGCCGAACGGCGCCGCCATATGGGCAATGAATTGTCCGGTGGAGAGCAACAAATGCTCGCAATCGGCCGGGCGCTAATGACCAATCCCAAGCTTCTGATCCTCGACGAGGCAACGGAGGGTTTGGCGCCGAAAATCCGCGCCGAAATCTGGCAGTGCCTGGCCCGGCTCAAACAGGAAGGCCAGGCGATTCTGATCGTCGACAAGCACCTGGATGCGCTGCTGCGCATTGCAGACCGCCATGTAGTGATTGAGAAAGGCCACGTGGTGTGGACCGGCAATTCAGATGCGCTCGCTGCCGATCAAATCGTTCGCCAACACTATCTCCAGGTTTGACGGGCTGGTCACGCGCCGCCACATTCGAAACGGTCTCTGCCTGCGGCAGTCTCTATTTCCGGGAACGGGATTTCGCTGTCAGAGAAAACGGCGCTGGAATGCCCCCGCGAACTGCGCATGCCCCAATTCGGAGACTGAGCGCTCGCGCGCAGGGCCGCCAATTCGGTTATCACTCTGCCTTCGCTCCCGACGTCCTCACGAGCGCTGACCATTTTCTTTCCTCGCGGTCGATGTCGGCGGCGTATTCCTCCGGTGTGGTCACCAACGGCTCGGCGCCTTCCGCGGCAAAGCGGTTGGATATGCTGGGGTCGCCGAGCGCCTCGCGCATCGCGGTATTCAGTTTGTCGATGATCGGACGCGGCGTACCGGCCGGCGCCACGATGCCGTAGTGCAGAACCGCTTCGAAGCCGGGTAATCCCTGTTCCGCGACTGTGGGCACGTCTGGAAATATCGCAGAGCGCTTTAATCCGGTTACACCAAGCGCGCGCAGCTTGCCATCTTTGACCAGACCCAAGGCGGAGGGCAGCGAAGAGAAATAGAGCGCCACATGGCCGCCGAGCAGATCGGTCAGCGCGGGCCCGGTCCCCCGGTAGGGAACATGCGTGAGTTCAATTCCGGCCGCGGTCGCGAAGAGCACGGTGGCGAGGTGAATACCACTGCCCGTTCCAGCTGATGCATAACTGAGCTTGCCAGGCTGTGACTTCGCGAGTGCAATCAGCTCCTGCACATCGTGCGCGGGTAGCGACGGGTTCACCAATAAGATCAGTGGGCTGGTGGCGATGAGTCCGACCGGCGCGAACTCTTTGCGCGGGTCGTAGCCAGCGTTCGGATAAAGGGTCGGATCGATGGCGAGAGTTCCGGTGCCGCCAAGCCCAAGCGTATAGCCGTCAGGTGCAGCGGTTGCGACCTGGCGTGTCCCGATCGAGCCGCCGGCACCGCCGTGGTTCTCGATCACGATCCGCTGGCCGAGCGTCTTGCTCATGGGTTCGGCGATCCCGCGCGCCAAAACGTCATTGCCGCCGCCGGGCGCATAGGGAACGACGAGTGTGATCGGGCGCGTCGGATAGTCGAATGCCGGCACTTGCGCGCGCGCCGCCACCGGCCAGGTTGCGGCTACGCCGCCGATTATTTTGATGAACTCACGCCGCTTCATGTGATGGCCTCGCTAACCCTTGAGGTCACACCAAATCATAGCATAGCGTAGCGTGGAAGATGGAGTGCGCTGTGGACGCGGTCGAAATTAAAGTATTGAGCACGCACGCTGTCATGGAAGTGTTGAGCGATCTTGTGTCCCCATTCGAGCGCACGAGCGGCCATAGGCTGTCCATTAGTTATGATCCAGCCAATGCCATCAAGCGCCAGATTGAGGACGGCGCTGCGTTCGATGTTGCCATCGTGACAAAGCCGGTAATCGACGACTTGGCCACGCAGGGCGCGATCCTGCCAGATACCCGCACCGATATTGGGCGTTCAGGACTAGGCATGGCCGTGCGCAAGGGCGCGTCCAAACCTAACATCGGGACACCCGAAGACTTCAAACACGCGCTGCTCGCCGCGGCGTCGGTCGTGAGATCCAAGGACGGCACCAGCGGCCTCTATTTCGAGACGCTGCTCAAGCGGCTCGGCATCGCCCAGGAAATTCGTGGCAAGACTAAGTTGGGGGGCAGCGGCCGAATTGCCGAGCTTGTCGCCAGCGGTGAAGTGGAAATGGCCGTGCAACAGATTCCCGAACTCTTGCCTGTAGCTGGCGTGGATTTCGTCGGCCCGTTGCCGATGGAATTGCAGCTTTACACGATTTTTTCGGCCGGCATCGGCAGCGCCTGCAAGAAGCTGGAAGCCGCAAAAGCATTCGTCAATTCTTTGACTGCGCCGTTGGCAGTTCGGCTTTTCCAAGCCAAGGGGCTTGAACCGATACATCGCTGAATGGCGTATGCTGGATGATGAAAAAAGCTGCAGGAGGGCGCGATGACGCGACCATTCGAGGGGATCCGGGTAATTGACGTCACCCATGTTCTGGCGGGGCCGTTCGCCACTTATCAACTGGCGGTGCTGGGCGCCGACGTCATAAAAATCGAGCATCCAGACGATCCCGATCAAAGCCGCGGGGCGGGTACCGACAAGGAACTCAACCGCCGCAACATGGGCACCGCGTTCCTGACGCAAGGCTCCAACAAGCGCTCGATCACGCTTGATCTGAAAAAGGAAAATGATCGCGAGACTCTGAAAAGGCTGGTCGCCACCGCCGACGTGTTCGTGGAGAACTACCGCCCCGGCGCGTTTGAGGCTTTGGGCCTTGGGTATAAGGCGCTGGCGGCGATCAATCCGCGGCTGATCTATGCCTCCTTTTCGGCATTCGGCCAGAGCGGGCCGCGCGGCCAGCAAACAGCTTATGACCATGTGATCCAGGCCACCTCCGGCATTATGGCGATGACCGGGACCAAAGAGGTAAACCCGATCAAGTTCGGCTCGCCCGCCGTCGACTACGCCACCGGCATGACCGGCGCCTTCGCCCTGTCGGCGGCGTTGTTTCAGCGCGAGCGCACCGGCAAAGGCCAGCGCATTGACATGGCGATGCTCGACGTGGCGATGATCCTGATGAGCTCGCACCTAACGGGCTATCTGCGCAACGGCGTGCACCCCAAGCCCCATGGCAACCGGCATCCGCACGCAACCAACGGAGCCTTCGCCACTAAGAGCGGACTCGTGATGCTGGGCGCCAGCAACCTGCGCCAGCAGCGCCGCTTATGGACGTTGCTCGAGCGCCCAGACATGATCAAACGGACGAACGACGAACGCGATGCTGATCACGACCGTGAGATTGCGGTGCTGGCGGAAATCATGCTGACGCGAACCGCCGACGAGTGGGAGGAGTTTTTGCAAGCGCGCCACGTGCCGGCTGCGCGCGTACGCACGATGGGAGAAGCGCTCGCCGATCCGCAACTTGTGAGCCGCGGCATCGTTCACCGCCACGGCGACGTCGCCGGAATCGAGGGCGGGTTCGGCGTGCCGCTCGCAGCCTTCACTTTTGCCCATGGCGGCCCGCGAATTGATGCGCCACCGCCCACACTCGGCCAGCATAACGAAGAGATTTTCAGTGAACTTGGCGACGGCCAGCGACGGAATTCACGTGTTTAACGCAGGAAACCCGTGCTTTGTTTACTATGATCTGCCACTTTGACATTGATCAAAGACCAATTGCCGTTGATATGGAACTTAATTCGGGACAACAAAGGTCTTGGATGCGTATCGTAAAAACGATCCTGGTGATTTTTGTCGGTGTGTCGGTGGCGGTGCTGCCGGCAGCAGCCGGTTTTGCCAGTACGCCGCAGATGGCGTCTGTGTCCGTGCCCGATTGTGATCATCATATGCACGCGCCGGCTGGCAAGACACAAAAGTCTGACAGCGATTGCATTTCAATGGCCGGCTGCGTGTTCCACTGCTTCAGCTTTACCGGGATCGCAGCAGCCACTGTCGCCTTTGTGCCGACCATCGGCGCAGTGCTTCAGCCATTGCGGATCAGTCACCGTCTTTCCCCGCAAATAGGTTCGCTCCCCTTCCGACCTCCTCGAGCCTGATCTTCTGAAAGTGTGAAGGCGGGCTTCAGGCCCGCGCCCGTATTCGGCCGCGCCAGATCTCTGTCGCGCGTGCCGTCACCGCAGACACACGAGGAGATTGATCATGCCTGCCAAGTACCTACTCGCTGCCGCTTGTGCAGTTGCGCTGAACCTGACCACAGCCGCGGCTTTCGCTGGCGCCAATGACTATGCATTCGAACCGCTGGCGGCCGAAATCAAGAAAGGCGATGACGTCGTCGTCGCGCTACGTCTCACACACAAACCGAGCGGCAAGACGGTTGGAGACGCGGTCATTGTCCGCACCCGCGTAGACATGGCGCCCGACGGCATGGCGGACATGGTGTCGCCCGTGGCACAGCTGCCGGCCGCCGAACCTGGCGTCTATTCGTTCAAGACTGATCTGCCAATGGCCGGGCGTTACCTAGTCAGCGTTGCGGCCAAGGTGCAGGGCGAACCGGAAACGGTCATCGGCAAGGTCATCGTCAAAGCCGTGAAGTGAGCGGCCGCCTGCTCAGACAACCGATGACATGAGGAACGCCATGACGACATCACGTCTTGCAATATTCTCCGCGGCACTCGGTTTCTCGGCACTCGCCACCGCCGGTTACGTGTATTGGAACTGGCTGGAGGCTCCAGCCGCTTCCACTAAAATCGCCACAGCCGCCGCCGCCGAACGAAAAGTCCTCTATTACCGCGATCCGAGCGGAGCGCCGTTCTGGTCGGCCACTCCGAAGAAAGACGCGCAAGGCCGCGCTTTTCTCCCAGTCTACGACGACGCGGAGCCCACATTCGACCCACCTTCGAAGCCGGCGGTCGTACAAGTTGGCCGCAAGATTCTTTTCTACCGCAATCCCATGGGGCTGCCTGATACCTCGCCGGTGCCGAAAAAGGACTCGATGGGAATGGACTACATCCCCGTCTACGAAGGCGAAGCACAGGAGCAGGGCGGCACAATCAAATTAAGCGTTGAGCGCATTCAGCGCAGTGGCGTGCGTACCGAACCGGCGCGATCTGTCGTGCTCACGCAACCGGTGCGCGCTGTTGGCGCCGTGGCGCTCGATGAGCGGCGTCTCACTGTCGTGTCGATGCGGTCGGAGGGCTATGTCGAAGACCTTTTCGTCGACACGACCGGTCAGACCGTGCGCAAAGGCGAGCCTTTGTTCCGCGTGTACAGTCCCGACATCCAGCAGGCACTGGCCGACTTGCTGGTCGTCTCGGGTCGCGCGCAATCGGCCCCGACATTGGGACAGTCGAGCCTCAACGGGACGATGCGCCGGCTGCGCAATCTCGGCGTTCCGGAAGACCGTATCCGGGAACTGCGTGATAGCGGCGTCAATCCGCGTACCATCGATTGGCCGTCGCCTGCGTCCGGGACCATCATTAGCAAGCGCATCATTAACGGCCAGCGGATCACCGCCGGCGATGAACTCTATCGTATCGCCGACTTGTCGCAGGTTTGGGTTATCGCCGACGTAGCGGAAGGTGATCTCGCCGACATCAAACCCGGCACGCGCGCGACCGTGACGTTCCGCGCCTATATGGGCGAGCCTGTCGAGGGCGTTGTTACGTTCATCTATCCGGAAATGCGCGCGGAGACGCGCACGGCTCGGGTCCGCATCGAAGTCCCCAATCCGGATGGGCGGTTGAAAACCGACATGTATGCCGATGTTGTTTTCCACGTTGAAGGTAGCGGTATCCCGGTTACGGCGGTTCCATCCGGCGCCATCATCGACAGCGGGGCACGCCAGGTCGTGCTGGTGGCCAAAGGCGACGGTCGCTTCGAACCGCGCGCGGTCAAGCTTGGCCGCCGGGGGGAAGGCCGTGTCGAGAT
>DASSLE010000099.1:0-2381 GCA_035689725.1 Pseudolabrys sp. | reverse complement strand
CGCTGAAGAGGAGATAGATCTCCTCAACCGCGTCGTCGGCTCTGCCAGTGCTAACCAGCGGGCTTGGCTTGCCGGCTTCTTGGCAGGTTTCGATGCAGCTTCGGCGGGCGCGGCTGCGCCGCAGCCGGCGGCACCGGCGCGTCCGGCAGAGCCATTGACCATCGTCTATGCTAGCGAGTCGGGAAATTCCGAAAAGCTCGCTGGCGACTTCGCCAAGGCCGCGCGCAAGAACGGACTGAAGCCGACAATCATTGATTTGGCTGAACTTGACCTGTCGGGGCTCGCATTGGCCAAACGGCTTGTGGTGATTGCCGCCACCTGGGGTGAGGGCGAGCCGCCGGGACGCGCCGTGCGCGCCTATAATGAATTGATGAGCGAGGGCGCCCCGCGCCTGGATGGCGTCGAATTCGGTGTGCTGGCGCTGGGCGATACCGCCTATGCGGAATTCTGCGCGATTGGCGGAAAGATCGACGAGCGGTTGGCCGCACTTGGTGGCAAGCGCATTATCGACCGCGTCGATTGCGATCTCGACTTTGCCGAGCCAGCCGCGCGCTGGATCGGCGACGCGGTGAGGGCGCTCGCACCGCCGAACGCCGGTGGGCGGGTCATCGAGGTCGATTTTGGCGCCAAGCCGACAGCGTCCCCGGGCACCGATATTTTTGAGGCCGAAATCATCGAGCATGTGGATCTCAACTCCTCACGTTCGGACAAGGAGACCGTTCATCTGGCTCTATCCTTCGAGGGCGGGGCTCCGGCCTATGAACCCGGCGATTCGCTCGATCTCTATGCCGAGAATGACCCGGACTATGTCGACGAGTTGCTGAAAGCGGCCGGCCTGTCGGGTGACGACAAGCTGCGCGCCGAGCTCATTAAATCGCGAGACGTCACCACGCTCTCGCTCAAGAGCGTCGAGACTTATGCGAAGAAAACCGGGCACCAATTCGTCAAGGCGTTGCTCGCTGACGGTGAGGCGCGCGAGTGGATTGCCGGGCGACAGCTCATCGACCTGATCGCGACGTTTCCGATCGCCCTCGATGCCGAGAAACTCCGTGTCCTGACGCGGCCGCTGGCGCCGCGCGCCTATTCCATCGCCTCCTCGCGTCGCGAGGTGGGAGATGAGGCGCATCTGCTCATATCTGCCGTGCGCTATGAAAGCCACGGCCGTGCGCGCAAGGGTGTCGCGTCGAACTATGTCGCTGAACGGCTTAAGCGCGGCGAGCGCATACGCGTGAAGCTCAAGCCCAACAAGCACTTTGCATTGCCGGCAGGCGACCGTGACATCATTATGGTCGGCCCCGGCACGGGCGTCGCGCCGTTCCGCGCCTTCGTCCAGGAACGCCGGGCGACGCAGGCGAAAGGCCGCAGCTGGCTGTTCTTCGGCGACCGCACCTTCACGCATGACTTCCTCTACCAGCTCGACTGGCAGGACGCGCTCAAAGACGGCGCGCTCACGCGCATGGACGTCGCCTTTTCGCGCGATACACCTGAGAAGGTCTATGTCCAGCACAAGCTGTGGGAGCACCGCGCCCACCTGGTCGAATGGCTCGATGGCGGCGCGCACTTCTACGTCTGCGGTGACGCCAAAGCGATGGCGAAAGACGTTCGGGCCGCGCTGGTGCGGGCCTATGCCGATGTGAAAGCTTTGTCCCCCGAGGCGGCCGAGCAAGCGGTGGTGACACTGGAGCGCGAAAAACGCTATCTGCAGGATACGTACTAATCCTGCTCCAATTATTGGACGGCTCATGACCGACGACGTCTCGCGTAACGAGCGCATCAAGGAAGCGAGCAACTATTTGCGCGGCACGCTGGCCGAGGGTCTGCGCGAAGAAATCACAGGCGGCATCATCGAGGACGACCAGCAGCTGGTGAAATTCCACGGCATGTATCTGCAGGACGATCGCGACCTGCGGCCGGAGCGAACGCGCAAGAAAATGGAGAAGGCCTTTGCCTTCATGATCCGCGTGCGCATTCCCGGCGGAGTGCTTACCCCGCGCCAATGGCTCACACTCGATGAAGTCGCCCGAGTCTACGGCAACGGTACCATCCGGCTAACGACGCGGCAGACTGTGCAGCTCCACGGTATCATCAAATCAAACCTGAAGGCGACGTTGAAATCAATCGACGCCGTGCTGCTCAATTCCATCGCGGCCTGCGGCGATATCAATCGTAACGTCATGTGCAGCGTACTTCCGGAGCAGTCGCGCGCGCATGCTGCGGCGATTGAACTGGCGCGCTCCGTGTCTGACCACCTGTTGCCGCGCACGCCGGCGTACCGCGAGATCTGGCTTGATGGTGAGCGCATCGCAGGCGGCGAGGCGGAGGTCGTCGAGCCGATCTATGGCAAGACCTATCTGCCGCGCAAATTCAAGATCGTGGTGGCG
>DASSLE010000098.1:0-3328 GCA_035689725.1 Pseudolabrys sp. | reverse complement strand
CAGAGCGGATCTCGGCTTCGCCATCCCGAGCTATGTGTTCGCCACTCCGGTCTTGGGTGGTCAAGCGACCATGCTCCTGATCGTGCCGTATGGACGCAGCCAGGCGTCTGTTGATGCAACATTCACCGGCGCACTGGGACCCAACGGTTTTACAAGGTCGGGCGGCCTCAGTGAATCTGTGACCGGATTCGCCGACTTGGTCCCGCAATTCAATGTGCGCTGGAATGCGGGCGTTCATAACTTCATGACCTACATCACGGGAAACTTGACTGTGGGAGCCTACGATTCCGACCGGATCGTGAATCTCGGCATTGGGCATAACGCAATCGACGCCGGCGGTGCCTATACATACTTTAATCCAACGACCAGACAGGAATTTTCGGCGGCGCTTGGGTTCACCTACAATTTCGAAAATACCCACACGCAATACCAGAACGGCGTCGACATGCATCTGGATCTGGGGGCGTCACAATTCCTGACCAAGCAACTTCAGGTCGGCCTCGTCGGCTATTGGTACAATCAGCTTTCCTGTGATAGCGGCGCGGGGGATCGTGTCGGTTGTTTTGAATCGCGCGTTGCCGGCATAGGGCCGCAGATTGGCTTTATCATCCCGCTCAGCAAAGACTATCAGGGCTATCTCAATATCAAGGGTTACAAGGAATTCGCCGCTGAAAACCGCCCTGATGGCTGGAACACTTGGCTCACTTTCGCGATTACACCGGCCGAACGCAGTGCGGCCCCACCGCCATCCCGGCGCCTGGTCACCAAATAAAACAACAGCATATGTGCAGCTTTGGTCCAATAGTGAACAAACGCGGGCGCGGCTGCAATATCCGCTCAGCGCCAATCGCGACCGACGCAGCGCACCAGCTTTTTATTCGATAAGCAGTAACAGCACCCGCATTCATGGCTCTCACCTGCAGATGGAGGACCTTGCGGTTTCCAAAAATCTTCAACCTTCGGACGGATCCATATGAGCGGGCGGACATCACCTCAAATACCTATTGGGACTGGGTTATGGACCACGCCTTCCTTGGGACCCCGGCGCAGGACTATGTGGCGGCAGAGAAGTCGGAGCTGTGAAATCGCTGGCAGAGAGGCGGAGTCGCTCAAACGATCGGGCGGGCGTTTAGTAAGCCGTCATCTTCCCTTTATTGCCAAGTAGCTCCGCATGGGGGAGATTTAACGCAAGTGTTGCGTCGACCGGTTGAACCCGCATCCAAAAGCAGACATTCCTATTCTTTTGATCACCTCGTCGGCGCGGGCAAGCAGAGTCGGCGGCACGGTGAGGCCGAGCGCCTTGGCGGTCTCGAGTTGCACCAGTTTTAAGCGCGATTAATGCTGCGCCTGGGGAAAGCCGGTTTAGTGTCTTGAGCGAGGGGTGCTAGCGTGTGTCATGGCCCTTCTCGTCGCTCCAGCGGCCCGCCATTTCGGTAGCGATCGGACGCATAGCGGACGAGCCTAGGACACAAATCACCATTCAAGGTCTGATCGCCGGCAATATAATGTTAAACACCGATCCATGATCAACGCCTGACGAAGCCCAAAGCCGGCCGTCATGGGCTTCGATGATCGACCGACAGATCGACAGCCCCATTCCCATGCCTTGCGATTTCGTCGTGAAGAACGACTCGAAGATGCGGTCGATGTCTTCTGGAGCGATGCCCGTTCCCGAGTCCTCGACCGACAGCAGCACGCCGTCAGGATCATGGATTGCCGTTTTGATCCTCAATACACGTGCGCGATCCGATACCGAGTCCATGGCGTCGGCGGCGTTCCTGACCATGTTCAGGATGACCTGCTGCAACTGGCCGTTGTGGCCGAGTATCAATGGGAGCGGCCTGGTTAGTCCGGATTGGACACGAATTCCTTGCGTCTGCAGCTCCCCCTGCACAAGCCCAAGGACATCTTGAATGACATTATTGAGGTCGACAGTCGTTTTTACTTGGCTGTCTTTCTTGAACATTGCTTGAATGCTTCCGATCACCTCACTAGCACGGTGGCCGGCACTCACGACATTCTTCATGACCTCGCGCGTTTCAGCGAGATCGGGCGTCTCTTTCGCAAGCCATCGTAAGCCAGCATTCGCATTCGTTACCATGGCCGCCAGCGGTTGTTTGATCTCGTGGGCGATTGAAGCCGTCAGTTCACCGGCGGTCGCGACTCGATTCATGTCCGCAAACTTCGCCAAAGCGCTACGCGAGACTGCTTCTGCGTTGCGGCGGCGACGATGTTCGTAAAAGAGCCAGATAATCAGGGTGGTCTGAATCACCAACGCCGCGGCAATCAGCATGATTTGCCAACGGTATTGCTCCCACGCGGTCAGCTCGCGAAAGCGGACCTCGCTGCCCGGGGGCAGGCTCGCCTCGCTGATGCCGAACCGTTTCAATTGCCGCCAATCAAAGATCGGTCTGGCTAACTCGCTTTCTTTTATGGGAATATTTGAAGCGATTTCGCCATCGAGAATACGCAATGCAATTTTGGCGGCCGCTTCGCCTAATGAAGAACTTGTAGTGATAAAGCCGCCGACAGCGCCCCGCCCTAAGAATGAGTCTAAATCGACCAACATTGGCCGGTTGGCCACTTCTGTTACGAGCGCGGCGGCATCAGCCGGAATGAGGGAGTTACCCTCGCCATCGGAAAACATGCTTGTGTAAAGGATCGCGGTCTGGTCCGGCAACACGGCAACACGCTTTCTTAGTTCGGTCATTGTCAAACCCGTGAGATCGATAAATTCCAAATCAGTAGCGACAATTGGAACTTCCTTCTTTAAATCCCGATAATAGGTTTGATTTTCCGGGGGATCTCCCACCAGTGCAATTCTTTTGATATCAGGCACCAACGTACGCGCAACGGTTACCATATCGCGGGGATGTGATTGCAGCGTATTCCCCGTCACACCGGGAGGTAGCTTCAATTGCGTGATGGTCGGTGTGTCAACAAAGGTAAAGACCACCGGTACCTCGGGCCACAGCTCTGCGCGCGAGCGCAAACTATATTCGAGCGCCGCGGGACCAACAGCAATGATAACTCCAACCGGCTTATCACGATATTTCACCCGGAAATGAGTGTTCAGACTGTGCTCGTAGACCGGGCCACGAAATCGATAGACGTCGAGCTGTTCATGATAGATGGAAACCTGCGTGGCAGAGTCGGAGGTTATAGTTGCCCGTATGCCGGAGGAAATTCCGGCATAAAAAGGCAAGCCTGGACCAGACTGATCAAGAATCAGCACCGAGCGCGGCAACGGCTTCGCCGCCAACGAGCCCGCAAGTGGCACGGACACAAGCGACCATGCGACCGCTGCGCTGCCGAGAAGCCTGATGAA
>DASSLE010000097.1:0-7122 GCA_035689725.1 Pseudolabrys sp. | reverse complement strand
CTCACGCCTGCCAGCGTCTTCGCCCTGCGCAGACCCGAGTACGGGAACGGAAACCAACGCAGCGGCAAGCACGGCAGTTCTCATATACGGTGCTTCTGTCAGCTTTGTGCCGATAGCGGACATTCGCCACAGTCCTGTTTTTGTAGTTCAGCCCAAGGTGCGTTTCGCATCGATCCAAAGGAAGCACAGCGCCGACTGCGGGCCAAAATTCAGCAATATCCCCTATTGCCCCAATAGCGGACATTGATAATTCCAACGCTGGTCGCGCCTTAAGACAACAGAGCACAATCTACCGAAGTGCAAAATTGAAGGGTGTAGTGCACTGCAATTCCTTCTCTAACGTTAGCTGCAGTCTCGAGCGCTTCGTCAGAAACTTCGCATCCAAAAAGCTTTTCCATTTGGTCAAATTCGATGGTGACGTTCATGGTATGGCAGCCCTCCGCTTCCCTTCTTAACCCAAACAGACCTTGCCGCAATTGGCAATGTCCGCTTTGGGTCAGTTAGCGAACGAACCATCTCGCGCCAAATTTATCAGTTGTCCGCTGTTACTACCAATAACGGACAAAGGCGGCTGCGGTCGGATTGTCCGCGTTGGTGCTAAAAGCAGACGTGCGCTTGCAAGAAAGGTCTTCTGCGGTGAGGTGAAAGATGGCCTGGGCCGCGCAGCAGCCAACTGGGACTTTCGATCTCGGCGCGGTGTTAGAGTCCTCGTCGTGACCCAACCGGAGCCAACCCATGACGTACGCCAATGCCATGACGCTTGCCCTGCTCACCGCCATCTCCGCTCTGTCTCCCGCCTCCGCCCAACTCATTCAGCGTAGGGACCTGAGCTACGCCACTGCGTTGGCGATCGCCACCGGCGCGCTTGAGGCCTGCAAGGCGCGCGGATACGCCACCGGCGTGGTCGTGCTTGATCGAGGCGGCAACGTTTTGATCTCGCTGCGCGGCGACAATGCGGGCCTGCACACGGTCGAAAATGCGCGGCGCAAGGCCTATACTGCGCTTACGTTTAAGATCACCACGTCAAAGTTCATCGAGGAGATGAAGACGAGGCCTGTTCGGCGAGAGCAGACCAACCTGCCCGGCGTGATTGCTATCGATGGCGGGGTGCCGATCAAAGTTGGCAACGACGTTATCGGCGGTGTAGGTCTGTCTGGCTCGCCCGGAGTAGACGAGGAATGCGTCAACGCGGGACTGGAGAAGGTTAAGCAGGACTTGCAGTGACGCCGATCCCGATTTCGCGATAGAAAGTGCTCCTGACTACGTCGGCTGCGGCGCGCTATTGGAAACCCGCGATAATAGATGCGGTATCGTTTATTACATCGGCCTCGTCCTCATAATCCCTGGTCCCTGCAGGGACGCCGTTATAGTTGACCGACGGATTTGACCAAAAAGGAATTCGAGGACAGAAAGTGCAGGCTTTGCGAGTTGCCATGATCGTCCGCCACTCATTTTTATACACGTAGCCGTGCCCATTCCTGAAAGGCTTGTCGCCTTCATCTGCGGCACGCTCGTGTCTTAGTCCCAACAGATGGCCAAATTCATGCGCCAGAGAAAAATTTCCCACCGCGCAGATATAGTTTATGACTGCAAAGGCACTGTTCTTGTCAGCAAGGACCGCATCTGAAAGACCGCAATAGTCGGAAACGGCGCTCAAAAGAAAGACGACATGCGCTTTTGCCGCCTCTCGTTCCGTCTTAACCCATGCCGATGTCTGCAACATCGCAAGGTCTGAGGGGAAATCTTTGTCGACATAGGCAATTTCTTCGGACTTCGCCAGGTTGAGCGACATCCTCACGTGACTGTTTTTCGAGGCGAGATTTGTGCTTTCGACGGCGAGGGTTGCAAGCGCGTCCGGGCTTGAGCCGAATTGCTCCAACGCTTTCCGGACCGCCGGCGTATAAAGAACCAATGCCCGGATTACCGCCACCGATTGGTCCTGGAGGAGACCTTCGTTTTGCACACGAGTTACGGGTGCATCATGGACATTGGGCATAGCTCCCGGCGGGTGCTCCGGTGGAAACACGCTCGGGTTTGTCTTCACTACGGCATGTAAGCCATTGCCAAGTGGATTAATGAAGTAACAATCCGATCCAATAACAACCGATCCTGAAATTTTTCCGTCCCGGACAACGAAAGTCGCTACACCCTCTCTTTTGTCCGGCGCGGCTTCGCGATTTTCAACCTTCCCATGCCAGACGAAAGACGAAGGACCGCTTTGACTAATTTCCTCCTGAAGAGCGTCGACCTTCACTCCGGGAGCGAGATTTAGTTTTATACCTTTTTCCTTGCTAAACCCGTCCAGGACCGTGAGAGCTCCCTTGAGAAGCTCAAGAGATATACCCCCGGGCCGAACTTGAGCGACATAGACTGAAGCTGACGTTTTGCTTTCACGAAGTCTTGATACCGCTTCTTTTTGAGCTTGAGAAATTTGCACGTTGTCGAAATTAGCCGTTGGAGTCAGCTGAAAAAGTTGTCGATAATCGCCGCCAGCCTCCACAGCTGAAATCGCCGGGTTACCCCGCGCCGACTTCACAACACTCGCTACCTTGGCAGGCGGGATCTTGATGATCACGGCATTGAGACCAGGGACCTGCTTTCCAAGGGTCGCGTTGAATTTTTTTAACAGCTTTTGCGTCCAATTCGCAGTCGCCTGGTCGCGCGCCTTTAATAGCACTTCGGTTGCCTCAGCCGATACGACGTGACCGAAAAGCACAGCAAGTATCAACGTCGCGTACCGCATTCCAGGCTCCGTCTAGAGCAATGAACGGCTACAGGGCCTCAAACAGAATAACCGAAAAATCTGAAACTTGCTCACCAAGCGTTCGAGTGCGAACATTTCTTGCCTGAAATGATAACTCCGAATGTCCGCTTTGGGTCATTAGCAGACAAACCATTTTGCGCCGATTTCAGCCGATGTCCGCTGTTGTCCGATAGCGGACATTACCCAAACTTCCTTTCGGGTTTTGGAAACACGGCTTGGGCGACGCTGCCGGCCCGCAGTTCCTCGGCTTCTTTAAAAAGATCGTCGGCTCGCCTCATGAGCATTTGCTTCGTCGAGGGATCAGTGGACGTTCGCGCCCGCGCATAGAGGGCAATCCGTATTGGTACGCGGCCGGTCCCGTTGCAGCTGGGTGCCTGTCCGAGTCTGGCGGTTCGGTCGTCCGGTACTGCGCTCGGTCTGGCGTTGATGGTGATCCCTGCGCTGTCTGCGGGGAGTTTGGAATACCAGAAGCTAGCGCAAGAAATTTTGCATCCCGTTCAAGTCGATTGATAGCTTGACGCCCTAGGCCGACGATGCGACGGCGATAGGTCATTACGAAGCTGATGCTCGCTTTGGGTCAAAAGCGGACATGGCGATAAGTCAGCACAATGTCTGCTTTACCCCCAATAGCGGACATCCCGAGCCCTATTCGATCACCTCATCGGCGGCGACCAGCAGCCCCGGTGGAATGGGGATGTCGAGCGCCTTCGCTGTTCTGAGGTTGACGGTTGTTTCGAATTTGGTCGGGGCCTGCACCGGGAGATCGGCGGGTTTGTCGCCGCGCAGGATACGGTCGACATAGGACGCAGCCAGCCTGAACGTTTCGGCTTGGTCGATCCCATAGGACATGAGGCCGCCCGCCGCTACCATGAAGTGAAACGCATAGACCGCGGGGAGTTTGTACCTGGCCGCTAGCGCGATGATGAGATCGCGATTTATGACGACGGTGGCGTCCGCCGGCAGGAGCAAGCCTCCATTCGGCGCGCCCGCGAATGAATTGATTGCCTGCTCGATGTCGGCGGCTGTCGCGACGGGACTGGGCACCATCGTGATCGCGAGCGACGGCGCGACGGCTTCTGCGGCGCGGAGGAAGTAGTCATAAGGGGATGTCTTCGGATTGGCCACGAGAGCCACACGCTCAAGACGCGGCGCGATTTCCTTAAGCATCGCCAGCCACTTGCCAACGACGCCAGCCTCGTACTGCAGCACGCCGGTAAAATTTCCGCCCGGCCGTGCCAGGCTCGCGACCAAGCCTGAGCCAATAGGATCGGAGACATTGACGAACACAATCGGGATCGCGCGGCTTTCACGCTGCAGCGCGGCGGCGACCTGCGTCGTATGTGCGAGGATTACGTCCGGTTGGGTGGCGACCAGCTCTTTCGCGAGTGACTCATACTTATCTGCGCGGGCGGCCACAAAGCGAGTTTCGATTTGAACGTTGCGGCCCTCGGACCATCCCCGCTTTTCGAGCCCCTGTCGAAAGGCCGCAAGACGCACCTTCGTTTCCGGATCGTCCGCGGTATAGCCCATCAACACCCCGACGCGCAGCATTCGGTCTGGCTGTTGTGCATGCGCTGCAAGCGGCCACGCTGCCGCTGCGCCACCCAGAAGCGTGATGAACTCGCGCCGTTTCATGCCTGCCCCAAAAGGCTCAGAACTAGACATCGTAACTGTTCAGACTGGTATGGCTAGGCCCATCGCCCGACGTCCGCTTTGGGTCATTAGCGGACATTGTGACAAGGCTGGGGCGATGTCCGCTTTACCCCCCAAAAGCGGACATTCATCCGCGGACCATTGATGTCCGCTTGTGCCAAAAGCGGACTCATGCACCGCAACATAATCGGCGCAAAAAGAAAGACCGCCTCGCGGCGGTCTCTCCGAAATCCGAGACCTTAATTTTTTCTAGCGCGTCGAAAACGTTGTGCGCGTTGGCCAATTATCGACGACCTTATGAGTTTTTTGAGCGTGACATCCCCATCGGCATGGGCCATTGCCGGCGTTTCGAATGAGCTCATAGATGTCTGTACGGGCTTACCGTTTCCGGTAATGACCCAGCGGTAACGGCCCACCTGGATCGTGCAGGGTCTAGTCGTCAATTCGTATTTCGGCGGAAACGTATCTGCCATGTAAGCAATATGGGCCCCAATTCTTACTGATCCACTACTCGCCAATCAGGCTCGTCTGCGCCAAAATTTGGCTGCAATCATCGCAAGCCGTAAAAATTGGAGATTGAGTGATGAAAATTGAAAATGCCCAATGGCAGCTTCTATTTCATCCACTTCGTGCCGTTAATTTTTTACGCCGCAACGCCGAACCACAAGCGCCGGAAACGGTGCGTCACATCCCGCGTAAACAACTCGAAGCCATAATGGAAGGCGCCGCGGTCGCTATGCGCGAATTAACGGAGTTCGCCAAACGCGCCAAGTCGCGGCTAGGCGATGATCGCCCAATCGTCCAAGACGACCTCCTAGAACTTCTGCGCATGCTCCGTGATGCGCAGAAGCGGATCGACGCCCAAATAGAGTCCGATATCGGCAAATCCACCGACACCAGCGACACCGAATGGAACAAACAATTCTATAACCTGTACATCGCGCCAGTCAGTCAGATGGCCGACTCGCCGCAGGCGATTGTCGACTTCACGCTCGCGGCTTCAAACAACGGAGCCAAAGACGCGAGGCTGCTGTACGACCTAGTAGTAGCCGAAATGGATGTCGCGATTGCCCGCTTTAATGTGACCTTGAGCCTAATCACGAAAGAACGGGGCGCCCGACCGAAGTGATGACAATACGAATAGCTAGGCCGGGACGACAACAATGTCCGCTGTTACTCCAATAGCGGACAAAGGCGGATGCGGTTGGATTGTCCGCCAAGTGCCAATAGCGGACATCCCGTTGTTCATTCGATCACCGTATCGGCACGCGACAAGAACGATTCCGCGATCACGATGCCAAGCGCTTTGGCAGTTTTGAGATTGATCGTCAGCTCGAATTTTGTAGGTTGCTCGACCGGCATATCCGCGGGCTTTCCGCCCTGCAAAATCTTGGCCACAAAGACCGCGCTCTGTCGAAACGAATTGGGGCCATCAGTGCCGTAGGACATGAGTCCGCCGACTTCGACAAACGACCGCTAGAATGTCGACGCCGGCAGACGGTGCTTGATCGCAAGTTCGGCTGCGTTTTTGGATGCCAAACTGCCTTGCACAACGACGGCACCCGCTCCTTCTTTCTTCATGGCCGCGAATGCCGCATCGACCTCATCGGGGCCGTGTACCATGATAATGGGTGCGATCTCGATGCCTGTGCTTTTGCCCGTAAGCAGGACTTCTTCAAGTATGGGCTTCGAGAATGGATCGGTAGCGTTACCAAGAACGGCGACGCGGTGGATGGATGGAAACAAGTCGCGGAAGAGTTCGACACATTTGCCATGCAATTCTGCTGCGATCAGGGACACGCCGGTGATGTTCCCACCCGGGCGACTGAGGCTTGGCACCAAGCCGCTTCTGAGCGGATCGCCAGCCACGACCACTATAGGAATCTCACGCGTCGCCTGTTGCGCTGCGAATGCACAGGGCGTGTAGAGCGCCACGATAACATCGACCTTGAGAGCAACCAATTCAGCGGCAAGTTTAGGAAGGAGATCGAGCTTTTCCTCCGCCGACCGGAACTCGAAGAGAAGATTGTGTCCTTCGACGTAACCGAATTTGCGTAATTCTTCGCGCAGCTCCGTCCGGAAAGAGTCAGCATCCGCAATACCTAGGAGCAGTCCCCCAACTCGATATACCTTCGGTTGTTGCGCGTGCGCTGCGAATGGCCACGCCGCCACTGTTCCGCCGAAGAATGCGATGAACTGGCGTCGTTGCATGTACCCCCTGAGAACACATCTTGTGCAATGCTTAAAGCCTAGCACGAGGCGAGTGGGAAATGGACCGACCCAATGTCCGCTTTGGGTCACTTGTGGACGGCGCCTTGGCAAGAACTTTTTTAACGTTGCTGCAGCATTGGTCGGGTGCGGTCACGTGTCCGGCCTATTGATGCGGCGGATGTGCCGCTGGCCCTAATGCTCTGCGCGGATCGGGTCCCAATCAAAACCACGCACTTTAACGTGCGCTGACCCAAGCGGGCTCTCCCGATCCCCGGAACGACCGTATCTGCATTACGTCGTCATGCCCTTGCCAATTGATGTTGCCGAACTATCGGCTGTTCTCATGCCACCAGCAGCAGCCTCGGCTCTTTATAGCTGTCACCGTGCACCATGATGGCCCAGGCCATCCGTGCCATCTTGTTGGCGAGCGCAACCGCAGCCACCTTCGTGGGTCGGCGCGCCATCAATCGCGCGAGCCACGGCCGCCTCTGTGG
>DASSLE010000096.1:0-21210 GCA_035689725.1 Pseudolabrys sp. | reverse complement strand
GCCCGCGTGCCAGGTACATTCCAAAGTCGAAGCAACGTCCCGAATGTCGCCCAGAACAATCCTGCGGTGGCAAACAAGAAGTCGCCGCCGACGCCATAACTACCGCTAGTCGTGAACGATTCAACGCCAAACATGAACAGTCCGGCAATGATAATCGCGCCGCCGATGATGCGTTGGAAGGTCGGCTTTTCATGGAGCACCAGCGAGGCGAGGATTAGCCCCGACAGCGCCGCGCAAGCCGGCTGGATTGTAGTACCATGGCCGAGCGGCACCAAAATGAACCCGCTATAGGCAAGCAACGACTGCGGCGGCCCGGACAGGATGCTCATCACAAATCCGCGTCCCCAGCCGACACCGCCGAGCTCGCGCAAGCCCTCGCGTACAATCAGCGGCAACATCAGCAGGCCGGACCAGAAGAACCGATGAAACGCGAGATCGGCCGGCGAAAACCCGACCTGGATGCCGTGCTTTGCAACCACGAAGCCCGCCGCCCAGGCAAAGGCAGCGAGCGTGCCGCACACGATGCCGATGATCATTGTCGGCTTATGCGTTTTGTAGGGTGCGGCCATGAGCTCCAAAAGGTTCAAAGCGAGCAGGGTGACGGCAGCCCGGCTGATACTCTAGGATCGCCTCCGAAGTCCATTTGCCACTCAACAACACTCACTTTACTGGGATGGAAAGCTCATGGCGAAGTCGCGGAAAGTCATCATTACCTGTGCTGTTACTGGGTCTATTCACACGCCGTCGATGTCGCCGCATCTACCGGTAACCGCCCAAGAGATTGCCGATGCCGCCATCGGGGCCGCCGAGGCGGGTGCGGCCATCGTGCACCTGCATGCGCGCAACCCGCAGGACGGACGTCCCGATCAGACGCCTGAGGCCTTTGCTCCGTTTCTCAAGGTTATCAAGCAGCGCTCCAACGTGGTGGTGAATATCACCACTGGTGGTGCGCCGACGATGACGGCCGAAGAGCGCGTTCGTCCGGCGGCGACCTTCAAACCGGAAGTCGCATCCCTCAACATGGGGACGATGAACTTCGGCCTTTACCCGATGATCCCGCGCTACAAGGGCAAGTTCAAACACGAGTGGGAGGAGCCCTATCTCGAGCGTTCGCGCGGCGGCATGTTCAAGAATACCTTCGCCGATATCGAGTACATCCTCACCACCTGCGCTGGAAATGGCACCCGTTTTGAAATCGAGTGTTACGATATCGGCCATCTCTATACGCTGCGCCACTTCCTCGATCGCGGGCTGGTGAAGCCGCCGCTGTTCGTACAGTCGGTGTTCGGCATTCTTGGCGGCATTGGGCCGCATCCCGAGGATGTCATCATGATGAAGCGCACCGCCGATCGTCTTCTCGGCGACAACTATCATTGGTCAGTATTGGGTGCGGGCGCCAATCAGATGCGCGTCGCTGCCCTCGCGGCGGCCATGGGCGGCAATGTACGGGTCGGCATGGAAGATTCGCTCTGGATCGGCGCCGGCAAGCTGGCCGAGTCGAATGCCCAGCAGGTCACCAATGTGCGTAAGATCCTCGAAGGCCTCGGGCTCGAGATCGCAAACCCCGATGAGGCGCGCGAAATCCTCTCGCTCAAGGGCGGCGATAAAGTGGCTTTTTAACCGACTTCCATTTTCCGAACGACCTCCGGTAGCCGCTCATTCCCGTGCAATCGGGAATCCTGCTTTAACCAGCTGGTCCGCGCTTTCGCGGGGACGCGCGGGTTTATCTGCGACCGATTTCCCGTTGCACTTACGAGCCCGAAACCTTCCTATAGCGAGAGGAGATTCGTGCGATGGCTTCGCTCGACACCATCAGCTTCGCCATATTGCTCGGCAGCCTGCTGGTTCTCGCCGGCATTCTGTCGAGCCTGATTGCGCTGCGCTTCGGTGCGCCGCTGCTGCTCGTGTTCCTTTTGGTCGGCGTGCTGGCCGGCGAGGGCGGTCTTGGCGGCCTGAAATTCGACGACGTTGGCGTGGCCTATACGGTCGGGTCGATTGCGCTGGCGTTGATCCTGTTTGATGGCGGTTTGCGCACGCGTTTCGCCAGTTTCCGCAACGTATTGGCACCAGCGGTGACGCTGGCGACCGTGGGTGTGCTGATCACCGCGCTGCTGACCGCGCCGGTGGCAAAACTGGTGCTCGGCATAGGCTGGATCCAGGCTCTTCTTATTGGTGCGGTCGTTGCCTCAACTGATGCGGCCGCGGTGTTTTTCCTGATCAATGCGCGGGGCTTGCGGTTGCGTCCGCGCGTGCGCGCTGTGCTGGAGGTGGAATCCGGCACCAACGATCCGTTTGCCGTATTTCTCGCGCTGCTGCTGGTCGAGATATTGCTCCTCGGCGAACAGAGTTGGTCGCATGCATTACTGACTTTCCTACGCGATGCCATCCTCGGCTGCATCATCGGGTTCGCCGGCGGCCAAATCATTACTTTGGTGCTCAACCGATTGACGCTGGCGCAAGGTCTGCACGCGCCATTCGTGGCGGTAAGCGCGCTGGTCGTCTTTGCCTTTGCCAATGCGCTACACGCGTCGGGATTTCTCGCGGTCTATCTCGCCGGCCTCGTGGTTGGCAACAAACAGACGCGCGCCCACAATTCTGTCGTCGTATTTCTCGATGCCATTACCTGGCTGGCGCAGATCGTAATGTTCGTTTTACTCGGTCTGTTGGCATGGCCGCATCGGCTGGCCGATAGTCTTTTCGGGTCCGTCGCGGTAGCGGTAGTTCTGATGTTGGTCGCGCGGCCTGTGGCAGTGTTTCTGTGTCTGGCGCCCTTCAATTTTCAGTGGCGTGAGGTGGCGTTCATTTCCTGGGTCGGCCTGCGTGGTGCTGTTGGTATTTTTCTCGCATCGATCCCGCTGCTGGTCGGCGTGCCCCGAGCTAGTCTTTTTTTCGACGTCGCTTTCGTGGTGGTGCTATCGTCGTTGCTGGTGCAGGGCTGGACGGTGGCTTTGGCCGCGCGCAAGCTCGACATCTCGTTCGTACGCGCCGATCCGATGCCACGCCGGGTCGAGCTCGATCTGCCGGGGCAGCTTGCACGCGAAATCGTCGGCTATCCGGTGCCCGCCAATAGTCCATTCCTGCGGCGCGGGCTGATCCCGAGCTGGGCCCGACCGACGCTGGTCATTCGCAACGAGGAAATCCTCACGCCCGCGGAAGCGCATCCGGTGCGCGAGGGCGACTACATTTATCTTTTGGCGCCGCCGGAAAAGGCGCAGGCGCTCGATCGTTTCTTCGTCAAGATGCCGGCACCGGCGTCGCCCGATCCGCGGCTGCTCGGCGATTTCTTCGTGCCTGGAACGGCGACCCTCGGTGCTTTGGCGGAAATCTACGGCCTTCAGGTTGCCGGCGATCACACCGAAGTGGCACTTGCCGACTATTTCAGCGAGCAGCTTCGGCGCCGGGTGAAGACGGGCGATATCGTCGAGTTAGGCCCTATCGCGCTGCTTGCGCACAAGGTCGACAGCGGCCGTGTAACCACTGTGGGTTTAAGGCTGGCAGAACCGGAGTCGCCAGCCGATCTGTTCGGTCGCGTTAGGGCCCTATGGAATCGGATTCAGAGATATTTCGGTTAGAGCGCGCGCCGTGAAAGGGTCGGCACGTGCTGCGCCAGCCAGGCGCCGCCGAACAGTAGCGTGGTCCAGAACAGATCGCCGAGTACAGTCTTGTCCAGGAACGGGAGAGCCGCGACATAGCACTGCACGAGGCCTTGCCAGGTGAGCGGATACATGCCGCTGAAAGCCCATACCGCGAAATTCGTGGTCGCAAAGAAAATCAGCGAACACGATAGCATCGCCACAATCACTGGAATTGCGCCCGGCCAGCGGCGCGCCAGCATTCCTCCGAATGCCGGCAGGGTGATAGCGAGGCAGACTACCAGCGTGATCCGCCAGTCGTCACCCGCTAGTGCGACGTTGCTTAGCAGCACGGCGGCGAGCGGGACAATCACAGCGAGCGCCGGGATTCGTAGCACCCGGCCGGCGAATAGCGCGCTGGCTGCGAACGGCCAGACGCCGGGCGGATGCGGCAGCAACCGAGCGGCCACATCGAAGCCGATCAGAAATGCCACAAGTAGTAAATCCATCCACAGGTCGGCGCGGGTCTTGGTCGACTGCATCGCTGTCAGGTCCTATGTGTCGCGGTCATCTGTTCATAACACAACGGGGAGAGGATTTCCTACCAGCCCCGATTGGCCCAAAATTCCTGGGCTCACATTGCGTCTTTTTCAACCCATTCGGAAATGATTCCCGCCAGTTGGTCGAGTCCGTCGGTAAGCGCGGCGGGCCCCGGCTGCAGAATCAGTGCGGATTTGATCTCGCGTAGCCAGCCATTGGCAACTGCGGGAACTTCGGAAAAGCCCGGACGGGCCGCAACCTTTGCCGGTACGAATTTCTTTCCGCACCAAGAGCCGATGAGGATGTCTGGCTTGGCCGCAATCACTTCACCTAGGGAGACGATGCGATCCTTGGCATTCTTGCGCGCAGCAAGCTGTGGAAACACATCGATACCGCCGGCGGCCTCGATCAGCTCGGACACCCAGGCAATGCCGGAAACCATCGGCTCGTCCCACTCTTCGAAATAGATGCGTGGCCGGCGCGGAAACTGCAACGAACGCGTGTGCACGGTGTCGACGTGCGCGGCGAGCGAACTGGCCAAAGCGTTGGCTTTTCCCGATACGCCGACCAGCGCTCCGAGCGTGCAGATCATGTCGAGAATGCCTCCAATATCGCGCTGGTTGAAGGCGTAAACAGCGACGTTATTGTGAATTAATTCTGCGACAATGTCGGCCTGCAAATCGGAAAAAGTGAGCACCAGATCCGGTTTGAGTGCGAGAATTTTTGGTACGTCGGCGGAAATAAAAGCCGACACGCGCGGCTTCTCCCGCCGGACTTGCGGCGGCCGCACGGCATAGCCCGACACGCCGACAACGCGGTGATCCTCGCCGAGGAGATATAGCGTCTCAACAGTTTCCTCGGTCAGGCAGACGATTCGCTCCGGGGGAAACATTCCCTAAGCAAGCATATCGGCCTGTGCCGCGTCGAGCAGGTCGATGCCACCGGTTGCCGCAACCCTTCCGTCTACGAGCTGAACCACGCTGCTGGCGATGCGTCTCACTTCGGCAGCGTTGTGACTGACATAAATGATTGGCACGCGCGCCTCGTCTCGTAGACGTTCTAGATAGGGCAGGATGCCGCGTTTGCGTGTGGCATCGAGGGAAGCCAGCGGTTCGTCCAGCAGCAGCAGGCGTGGGCGCATCAACAGCGCGCGGCCGACGGCGACGCGCTGACGTTCGCCGCCCGAGAGCTTGCCCGGTCGCCGATCGAGCAAGTGACCAATATTCAGCAACTCGACCACGTGATTGAATGCGGCCGGATTAGCTACGTGGCCGGCGATCCAACGTCCATAGTCAAGGTTGTGCTTGACGGTGAGGTGTGGAAACAGCCGACCTTCCTGGAAAACATAGCCAATGCGCCGCCGGAAAACCGGCACGTCGATGTACGCCGCAGTTTCAAGAAGTACTTCGCCGTCAAGCACAATGCGGCCGCGGTCGGGCTTCATCAATCCGGCAATCATATTGATAACGCTGGTTTTGCCTGCACCGGAGGGTCCAAACAGCGCGGTCGTGCCGCCTTCGCTCGCGAATGAGGCATTAATCGCGAACTCGCCGAGCTGTTTTTCGACTTGAACGACAAGCATGGCTATGCCCCATGCAGGCGCGCAGTTGCGCGCCTCGAGAGCCATTCCGAGGCGACCAGCGCCGCGAATGAGATGATGATCGATACGGCCACCAGTTTGAGCGCAGCGGTGTCGCCGCCGGGGACCTGCAGGAGCGTATAGATCGCAGCGGAAATCGTTTGTGTCTCACCCGGAATGTTGGACACAAAGGTGATGGTGGCGCCGAATTCACCAAGGGCTCGCGCGAAAGCGAGCATCATTCCGGCGATGATGCCAGGCAGCGCGAGCGGCAGCGTCACCGTCACGAATGTCCACATCCGGTTTGCGCCAAGCGTCGCGGCTGCGTCCTCTAGCCGCCTGTCGATTGACTCGACCGACAAGCGGATCGCCCGCACCATCAACGGAAATGCCATCACGCCGCATGCAAGCGCCGCGCCGGTCCAGCGGAAGGAGAAAACGATTCCAAAATGATCCGCGAGGAATGCACCGATTGGCGCCTTGCGGCCGAAGCTGATCAGCAACAGATAGCCGGTGGCCACTGGCGGCAGTACCAGCGGCAGGTGAACGGCGGCATCGATTATCGATTTTCCCCAGAATGACTTACGGGCCAACAGCGTTGCGATCGTGATTCCAAGCGGCAACGCGACCAATGTCGAAACTGCGGCGACACGCAGCGACAGCTGAACCGCGGTCCAGTCCTGGGGGGAAAGTTCGAACACGCGTCTTAATGCCCGCTTAGGATACCGGACGGATCAGGAAACTGAATCCGTATTTTTCGAAGGTCGCCTTGGCGGCCTGCGTGCGAAGAAAACCGAGATACGCTGCAACACCCGGGCTCTTACTGTCGGACGTTGCCGCCACTGGATAGGTGATCGGGGGATAGGAATCATCGGGGAACGCGCCAATGATTTTCACCTTGGGCTCAATCATGGCGTCGGTCTCATAGACGATGCCAATCGGCGTCTCACCGCGCGCGACGAAGGCGAGCGCCGCCCGTACGTTTTCCGCTTGCGCGAGCTTTGGCTCCACCACTGCCCAGGCACCCAATTTTGCGAGTGCTGCCCGGGCATATAGTCCGGCCGGCACCGCCTTCACGTCGGCGACTGCGATACGGCCATCGCCCGCAAGTCTGGCAATGTCGAAACCTTGGTCGATCCTGATACGATCAAACTTGGAATCTACCGGGGCGATCAGCACTAATTTATTGCCAAGAAGATTCACGCGGGTGTCCAACTTGATCAGCTTGTGCTCGGCTGCATAGTCCATCCAGCGCAGGTCAGCGGAGACAAATACATCGGCGGGCGCGCCCTGCTCAATCTGTCGCGCCAAAGCAGAACTTGCCTCGTAGCTCGTCACGACCTTGATGCCGGTGGCCTTGGTGAAGGCTGCATTGGCATCATCGAGCGCATTTTTAAGAGAAGCTGCGGCGAAGACTGTAATCTGTTCCTGTGCGATCAACGGTTCCGGCGCGGCGACCAGTGTGATGATCAAGCAAGGAAGGCCAAAAAACCATGCAAACATGGCGGTTCTCCTGCGGCGCAGACGCACGCCGCGTCGGGCTGACAATCAGAGAATGAGTTCGCTCGGAACCGCCGTTCCGGCTAATGCAGCGCACGCACAGGGCGCAACGATCAGTAACCCTAGCAAGTCCTGCCGACCGGGGTAAAGTCCGGGTTCGGTAAGGGGAAGGGAATGGCGGACGCAAAGCCCATCGAAGGCGAGTTCGACTACATCATCGTGGGTGCGGGCTCGGCCGGCTGCGTGCTGGGCAACCGACTGTCGGCTGATCCTACAAAACGCGTACTGCTTTTGGAGGCGGGCGGCAAAGACAACTGGATCTGGTTTCACATCCCGGTTGGCTATCTTTTTGCGATCGGCAATCCACGTGCCGACTGGCTGCTCAAAACCGAGCCGGAGCCCGGCCTCAACGGTCGGAGCTTGAACTATCCACGCGGCAAAGTGATTGGCGGCTCCTCCGCGATCAACGGCATGATCTACATGCTCGGTCAGTCGGGCGACTATGATCATTGGCGCCAGCTCGGTTTGCCCGGCTGGTCATGGGACGATGTGCGGCCTTATTTTCGCAAGCATGTCGATCATTTCCTCAAAAGCGATCATCACGCCGTGGGTGGCGAATGGCGGGTCGAGTATCCGCGTTTAACCTGGGAAATACTTGACGCCTTCCGGGCGGCGGCAAACCAGTATGGCATTCCGACGGTCGATGATTTCAATACCGGCGACAACGAGGGCATCTGCTATTTCCACGTCAACCAGAGGCGCGGGCGCCGCTGGTCGGCGGCGCGTGGTTTTCTAAAGCCAGTGCTGCACCGGAAAAATCTTCAACTCGAAACAGGCTGTCTTGTTGAAGGACTGGAGTTGCATGGCAAGCGCGCGGCCGGTGTGCGCTGGCGACAGAATGGCGAGTTGCGAAATGCGCGATGCCGCGGCGAGGTGATCCTTGCTGCCGGCGCCATCGGTTCGCCGCACATCATGATGCTTTCCGGGATAGGCCCGGCTGCGCAGTTATCGCAATTCGGAATTCCTGTCGTGCTCGACAAACCGGGTGTTGGCGCCAATCTGCACGATCATTTGCAACTACGCATGATCTTCAAGGTTTCCGGTGTGAAAACGCTGAATGAAATATATGCCTCTTTGTTCAACCGGCTCGGGATGGGCCTTAATTACGCGTTGCGCCGTCGCGGGCCGATGACCATGGCGCCGTCCCAACTCGGCGCTTTTACCAAGTCGGACCCATCGCAAAGCAGCGCCAATATCCAGTATCACGTGCAACCGCTTTCACTCGATAAATTTGGAGAGCCGTTGCATCCGTTTCCGGCATTCACGGCGAGCGTTACCAATGTGAGGCCGACCAGCCGCGGAGCGCTCACGCTCAAATCCAGGGATCCTTCGCAAGCTCCAGCCATCAAGCCGAACTATTTATCAACGCCGGAGGATCAGCGCGTTGCTGCCGATTCAATCCGCGTTACGCGCAAAATTGTTGCGCAACCGGCGCTGCAAAAATATTCGCCCATCGAATATCTGCCGGGGGCACAGGTGCGAAGCGACGACGAGGCTGGCCTGCTCAAATCAGCTGGCGACATCGGCACGACGATATTCCATCCCGTGGGCACTGCGCGGATGGGCCGCGACGACGATACCCGCGCGGTGGTGGACGCGCGCCTGCAGGTAATCGGAATCGATTGTTTACGGGTAGTGGATGCTTCCGTAATGCCGTCGATCACGTCCGGCAACACCAATTCGCCGACCATGATGATTGCGGAAAAGGGCGCGGTGATGATTTTGGAGGATCAAAAGCGTTTATAGTTGAACCGCGGATCAACGGAGGGGTGTCATGAATCTCGTGGAGCGAATCAAGGGAATCCTGCTGCAACCGAAATCGGAATGGTCGGCGATCGAGCGTGAGCCGGGCAATGCAGGATATTTGTTTCCGAACTACGTGGCGATCGTCGCCGCCATTCCAGCGGTGTGCACTTTCATCGGTACGTCAATTATCGGGGTCGGACCGTATCGTGTCGGCATCGGCATCGGGCTTTTACGCGCCGTCGTAGTCTATGTTCTCTCATTGGTCGGCGTCTTTGTCGTCGCCTATATTATCGACTTTCTCGCCGGTACGTTCGGCGCCCGAAAAAATCCCGATAACGCCATGAAGGTATCGGCCTATGCGCCGACCGCTGCTTGGGTGGCCGGCGTGTTCAACATTATCCCAGCGTTGGCCTTCCTGGGGATACTCGGCCTCTACAGCCTCTATCTGCTGTACACGGGCATTGCCGCTTTGATGAAACCCGCGGCAGACAAGGCTGTGATCTACACGATCGCCGTCATCGTCTGCGCGATCATTGTCTGGATCGTCATTTTCGGCATCACGGCGATGCTCTTCGGCGTGATGTAGATGAAGATGAAAATCAAGATCAAGATCAAGGTAATGCCTTGAGATGGCGGATCGGGCGGCCGGGCGCAATCGCCTGTGCTGCCGCGACGATGGCATTGGTGTCGATGCCATAGTGCCGATAGAGATCGGCGAGCGAGCCCGTTTGGCCGAAGTGCTCGACGCCCAGCGCGCGTGTCCGGTGTCCGGCAACGGCGCCGAGCCAGGCGAGAGTCGCCGGGTGCCCATCAAGCACGGTGACAATGCCACAATGCGGCGGTACGTCGGCGAGCAGCCGCTCGATATGTGAGCGCGCGTGCACGAGCCCGCGTTCGCGCGCACGTTGCGCCGCCGTCCAGCCTGCGTTGAGTCGGTCGGCGGAGGTGATCGCGAGCAAACCAACGTCGCGACGGTCCTCTGCCATCAGGCCAACGGCCTCGATTGCTTCCGGTGCCACTGCGCCGGTGTAGGCGACGACCACTTGGCAATTGGGGCCCGGTTTGCGCTGCCAATAGGCGCCATCGACGATCTGTTGGCACAGCTCTGGCGTCATCTGCCGATTGATCTGCTCAATCGGCCGAGTTGACAGCCGCAAATAAACCGAGCCACCCGTTTCGTCGCGAAGCCAGTTAAGTTCGGATGGCGCCGCGTCGCCGTCTTTCTGCATATAGGAAAAGGCCCAGCGCATGATGGCGGCAAGCTCATCGACGTAAGCTGGCTCGAAGCTGGCGAGCCCATCCTGCGCCAACCCGATCAATGGCTCCGCTATCGATTGATGCGCGCCACCTTCGCCCGCCAGCGTGATGCCGGACGGCGTTGCCACCAGCATGAAGCGAGCGTCCTGATAGCAAGCATAGTTGAGCGCATCGAGGCCGCGGGCGATGAAGGGATCGTACAGCGTGCCTATCGGAAGCAAGCGCTCGCCATTGATGCTGTGGGACAGGCCGAGCGCCGAAAGCAGGATGAACAGGTTCATCTCGGCGATGCCAAGTTCGATATGCTGGCCTTTCGGCGAGAATTCCCAATTGAAAGTCGATGGAATGTGCTCGTTCTTGAACGTGTCGGCCATAGCCTGACGCGCAAACAATCCACGCCGGTTCACCCAAGGTCCCAGGTTGGTGGATACCGTCACATCTGGTGACGTGGTAACGATGTGGCGTGTAAAGTTGCTGTCATCCCGCCCGATCTCGTTGAGGATTGCGCCGAACCCGGTTTGTGTGGACATCACTGGTTGGATGGTGACGGAAAGGCTGTCCGGCACGTCGAGCGTGGACGCGCCGAGGCGTCGCTCGCTGGCGGCCGCGAACGGAACACGGTCGAGGAACGACTGTAGCTGCTCCTCCGGCAGTACGAGGCCTTCGAATTTTTCCCACTCGTGGCCTGGCCGCACACCCATGGCCCCGCGAAACGTCTCCATCTGTTGCGGCGTCATGAGGCCGGCATGATTGTCCTTATGCCCGGCGAAGGGTAGTCCGAAGCCTTTCACCGTGTAGCAGATAAAGCAGGTCGGCTTCTCGGTGTCGGCGTCACGAAATGCCTCAAGCACTGATGGCATGTCGTGCCCGCCGAGATTGTTCATCAAGGCAGCCAGCTCATCGTCACTGCGTTTGTCGATCAGTCTACTGACGTCGCTTTGGTCGCCGATTTCGTCGGTGAGTCGTTTGCGCCAGGCCGCACCGCCCGCGAACACAAGCGCGGAGTAAAGCTGGTTAGGGCAATTGTCGATCCATTGGCGCAGCGTCTCGCCACCGGGCTCTTTAAATGCTGCCTGCTGTAGCGAGCCGTATTTCAGAATCACGACGTTCCAGCCGAAATTTTTAAAGAGCTGTTCGTACCGAGCCCACAGGCCCTCACGCACGACAGCGTCGAGACTCTGGCGGTTGTAGTCGACGATCCACCAGCAATTGCGCAGACCCTGTTTCCAGCCTTCCAGCAGTGCCTCGAAGATATTGCCCTCGTCGAGTTCCGCGTCGCCGACCAGTGCCACCATGCGACCTTCCGGTCGGTTGAGGCTCCAGCCGTGCGCGCGCACATAATCTTGTGTGAGCGATGAGAACAGCGTCTGCGCTACGCCCAAGCCGACAGACCCGGTCGAGAAATCGACGTCATCGGCGTCCTTGGTGCGCGACGGATAACTCTGAGCGCCTTTGTAGCCACGGAACGCCTCCAGCCGTTCGCGCGTCTGTTTGCCGAGCAGATATTGGATGGCGTGGAAGATAGGGCTCGCATGCGGCTTGACCGCCACCCGGTCCTGCGGACGTAGCACATCGAAATAGAGCGCGGTCATGATAGTGGCGAGCGATGCGCTCGATGCTTGGTGGCCGCCGACCTTCAAACCGTCTGAGTTCTCGCGCAGGTGATTGGCATTGTGGATCATCCAGCTCGCAAGCCAGAGGACCTTGCGTTCGAGTGCGCCAAGGACTTGCAGCGTGTCGGCATCCGTCGAGCTGGCGTTTGTCGTGCTCTTGGGCATCGGCGTTCCGCCCTGAACTGTCAGCGCTTGTCGTTAGCCAGACTGGTGTTCTTGTCGGGCGCTTCGAGGACGGTTTTGCAGGCGGGCGGGAGATCGGCGAGCATCACCGGTTTCGGCGGCTTGGCCGGCGTAACGATCTTTAGGTGTAGCACCTTGTCGGAGAACCAGTAGTCAAGCTCCTTGGCGCTGCAGCCGTCCCCGCCTTGCACCGGCGGTTGCGCGCGGCAGCTTGGCGAATCGGTTGGGCAGCGCAGCCGCACGTGGATGTGGTCGTGGTGGCCGTACCACGGGCGCACCTTCGCCATCCAGCTGTCGTGCGCCTTGTCTTCGACGCGGCATAATTCCTTCTTGATCGCAGCGTTCACAAGCACGCGCTCGACCTCGGGCTGCTGGGCGGCGGTCTTGATGAACGCGACGTGCTGCGGTGTCCAGGTCTGCTGATTGATATGCTTCCAGTCTTCGGAAACGAGATTGCTGGCTGCGATGTTGTCACGCTCTTCTTTGCTAAGCACGTGATCCGGCATCGGCATGAACCAGATGTCGACATCGAGGCCGATCTGGTGGCTGGCGTGATCGGATGGCGTTGGCCCGCCGCGCGGTTGCGCCAGATCGCCAACCAGAATGCCTTTCCAGCCGGTAGCCTTCGCGGCGAGCGATGCGAATTTTTCCACGAAGTGAATCAGGCTGGGGTGCCCCCAATTCCGGTTGCGCGAAAGCCGCATCACTTGCCAGGTCGGCCCGTTGACTGGCAGTTCGACGCCGCCGGCGAGGCAGCCGCGCGGGTAGTAGCCGATTGCCATGGCTTTACCAAGCGACGGAAGTTGCTTGGCGCCAAAGAGTTGCTTTGCCGGTAGGATTTTCTCTTTTTCCGGCGCGGTCATCGGCGGCTTTTGCGGCGGCAGCGGTGAGGGCGATGCGGCAGCTGGTGTTTGCGCAATGGCAGTGCGCTCGGCGGCGGCAAGGATGCCGGCGACTGCCATGAAGGACAGGACGAACGGGGTCACGATTCGAGCGAACATAATGTTTCTGGTCTATCGATTCCGCCACCATCTGTCAGGTTAATTAACTACGGTAGATCGCATAATGGTCGGGTTCCATTTTAGGCTCCAACGAAGGGAGCCAGGAGCCTCAACCAAGGCGTTTTTATCTAAATTAATGAAATTCCGCCATCCTGAAGAGTGGAGGCAACCTTGTCGCGCGCCATTTTTACCTTCGCCGCCGCCGTATTTCTGCTTTCTTTCGCGACGGCGCGAGCCGACGTCGTAGTGACCATTGACAAGACGGCGCAGCGCCTCACCGTCGAGGTTGACGGCTCTAGCCGCTACCGATGGCCAGTGTCGACCGCGCGCTGGGGTTACAGCACGCCGAATGGCAGCTACCGGCCGCAATGGCTGGCGCGCAAATGGTTCTCGCGCAAATACGATTGGTCACCGATGCCCTATTCGATATTTTTTAATGAGGGTTACGCTATCCATGGCAGCTACGAGATCTCGCATCTCGGCAGGCCTGCCTCGCATGGCTGTATCCGCCTCCATCCTGAAAACGCTGCCGTACTATTCGCGTTGGTCAAGGATCATATGCAGGACACCCGGATCGTCGTTACCGGCGAGGGACCGGCACGTCGGGTGCGTGCGCGTGAGCAAGACTCGCAAGAAATGCCCAGCCGCCAGCGTCGAAACTTCGAGGATATTTTCAGCAACCGGCCGGACACGGACCGCGCGCGTCCGACCTGGCAAGATATGCACTAAAAGTGAGGTTAGTCTCATGTGCCGCTAGTGCGTTGCAAAGTTTCGGCGCGGCTAAACGTCCACCTTCAGCGCCGCGATAAATGCCTCCTGGGGAATATCGACCTTGCCGAACTGCCGCATGCGCTTCTTGCCTTCCTTCTGCTTCTCGAGAAGTTTGCGCTTGCGAGTCGCGTCGCCACCGTAGCATTTAGCGGTGACGTCCTTGCGGAAGGCCCGCACGGTCTCGCGCGCGATGATCTTGCCGCCGATTGCGGCCTGGATCGGTACCTGGAACATGTGCGGCGGAATCAGCTCCTTGAGCTTCTCCGCCATGGCGCGGCCGCGCTGCTCGGCGCGGGTGCGATGCACCAGCATGGACAGCGCGTCGACCGAATCGCCGTTAACCAGCATCTGCAATTTCACCAGGTCGGCCGGCTTGTAGTCGGTGAGGTGATAGTCGAACGAAGCATAGCCACGCGACACTGACTTCAGGCGATCGTAGAAATCAAACACCACTTCGTTGAGTGGCAGGTTGTATTTCACCATGGCGCGGTTGCCCACATAAGTGAGCTCTTTCTGCTCGCCGCGGCGGTCCTGACAGAGCTTGAGCACCGAGCCGAGATATTCGTCAGGCGTGAGGATCGTAGCCTCGATCCATGGTTCCTGCATTTCTTCAATATGGTTCGGCTCCGGCATGTCGACCGGATTGTGGATCTCGAGCTCTTTGCCTGTGGTGAGCTTGATCTTGTAGATGACCGAAGGCGCGGTCGCGATCAGATCGAGATTGAACTCGCGCGTCAGCCGCTCCTGGATGATCTCGAGATGCAGCAGCCCTAGAAAGCCGCAACGGAAACCAAAACCGAGCGCTGCCGAAGTTTCCATTTCGTAAGTGAAACTCGCGTCATTAAGGCGCAGTTTGCCCATGGCCGCGCGCAGGTCTTCGAATTGCGCAGCATCGACCGGGAACAGGCCGCAGAAGACGACTGGAATTGCGGGACGGAAGCCGGGCAGGGGTTTCTCCACGGGATGGCGATCGTCTGTAATAGTGTCGCCAACACGGGTATCAGCCACTTCCTTGATCGATGCAGTCAGCATGCCGATTTCGCCGGGGCCTAGCTCCTCCACCGGCTGAAGCTTGGGCGTGAACACGCCGGTGCGATCCACATCATAGGCGGCATTAGTGCCCATCATGCGGATGCGCTGACCCTTCTTCAGCACACCATCGACGATGCGCACCAGAACGACCACGCCAAGGTAGACGTCGTACCAGCTGTCAACCAGCAGCGCCTTGAGCGCGGCATTGCGGTCGCCTGTTGGCGGCGGCAGCCGCGTGACGATTGCCTCCAGCACTTCCGGCACATTCAGTCCGGTCTTGGCTGAAATCTCGATAGCGTTGCTAGCATCGAGCCCGATCACGTCCTCGATCTGCTGCTTGACCTTGGCCGGCTCGGCGGCGGGCAGATCGACTTTGTTGAGCACCGGCACAATCTCGTGGCCGTTGTCGATTGCCTGGTAGACGTTCGCGAGCGTCTGCGCCTCGACGCCCTGGCTCGCATCCACCACGAGCAGAGAACCCTCGCAAGCGGCCAGCGAGCGGTTGACTTCGTAGGCGAAGTCGACATGGCCCGGCGTGTCGATCAGATTAAGCACATAGTTTTTGCCGTCGCGTGCTTTGTAGTTGAGCCGCACGGTTTGTGCCTTGATGGTAATGCCGCGCTCGCGCTCGATGTCCATAGAATCGAGCACCTGCTCTTTCATCTCGCGTTCTTCCAGCCCTCCAGTGAGCTGGATCAGCCGGTCGGCAAGCGTGGACTTGCCGTGGTCGATATGCGCGACGATGGAGAAATTGCGAATATTCTGGATCGGTGACGCCGTCATGGCGGGCGAGATAACACTCGGGGTGCAGTCCTACAAGCACGCTAGACCCGTCATCCGGGTAAACATTGCAAAAATGCATGCCCGGCGCATGGCCGGGCATGACGATGATGTTGGTATGAAAAACTAGTAGCGGTAGTGGTCCGCCTTGAACGGACCTTCGGCTGCGACGCCGATATAAGTTGCCTGCTTCTGCGAAAGCTTGGTGAGCTTCACACCGATCTTTTCGAGGTGCAGCCGCGCGACCTTTTCGTCGAGTTGCTTGGGTAGCGTATAAACCTGGTTCTTGTACTTGCCAGGATTGGTCCACAACTCGATCTGCGCCAGCGTTTGGTTGGTGAATGAAGATGACATTACGAAGCTCGGATGACCCATGGCGTTGCCGAGGTTCACCAGCCGACCTTCCGACAGCAGTATGATGCGCTTGCCGTCGGGGAATTCGACCTCATCCACCTGCGGCTTGATGTTGTGCCATTTCATGTTGCGCAGCGCCGCAATTTGAATCTCGCTGTCGAAGTGGCCGATATTGCAGACAATGGCGCGGTGTTTCATTTTGCGCATGTGCTCGAGCGTGATCACGTCGACATTGCCGGTGGCGGTGACGAAGATATCCGCGCGCGCCGCGGCATCCTCCATGGTAACGACTTCATAGCCTTCCATCGCCGCCTGCAGCGCGCAGATCGGGTCGACCTCGGACACCAACACGCGGCAACCGGCTTGACGCAGTGACGCCGCCGAGCCTTTGCCGACATCGCCGAAGCCTGCGACCATGGCGACCTTGCCCGCCATCATCACGTCAGTGCCACGTCGGATGCCGTCGACCAGTGACTCGCGGCAGCCATAGAGATTGTCGAACTTCGACTTGGTGACGCTGTCGTTGACGTTGATGGCAGGGAACATCAGACGGCCTTCCTTCGCCATCTGATAGAGCCGGTGCACGCCGGTGGTTGTTTCCTCGGTAACGCCTTTAACTGCCTTGGCGGTTTTTTTGTACCAGCCGGGCTGTTCCTTCAGCCGCTTCTTGATGGCGGCGAACAGGACTTCTTCTTCTTCGTTGCCGGGATGATTAAGCACAGCCGGCTCCGTCTCGGCCTGCATGCCGAGATGCAGCAAGAGCGTGGCGTCGCCGCCATCGTCGAGGATCATGTTGGGCGTGCTGCCGTCATGCCATTCGAAGATTCGGTGGGTGTAGTCCCAGTATTCGGTGAGGCTCTCGCCCTTGACCGCGAACACCGGGACGCCGGCTTGCGCAATCGCGGCGGCGGCGTGGTCCTGGGTCGAATAGATGTTGCAGGACGCCCAACGCACGTCGGCGCCGAGATGAGTCAGCGTCTCTATCAGCACCGCCGTCTGGATGGTCATGTGCAGCGAACCGGCGATGCGGGCGCCACGCAACGGCTGCTGCGGGCCATACTCCTCGCGCGTTGCCATCAGACCGGGCATCTCGGTCTCGGCGATATTGATCTCGTTGCGGCCCCACGCGGCTAGCGAGATGTCCTTGACGACGTAGTCACTGGTCTTGGCCTTCGGCTTGGCAGCGGTCATGGCGATCCTTGTACTATTGCGAGGCGAACAGATTGGGCGTGCCTATAACAGGCCGCCGCCGGCGTCGCAATGCATATATAAAGATTTCTTTATGTACGGCTAAGGAAGATGACGAGTCAGTCCTCTTCACCGAATCCGCTGGCGACCAGCTTGTATAAGGTTTCCACTGCCACTGCGGCATCCTTGCCAATGGCCTTAATCGTGATGGTGATGCCGGGGCCGGCGGCCAACATCATCAGCCCCATGATCGAGGTGCCGCCAACGGTTTCATGGCCGCGCGTAACGGTGATGGCGGCATCAAATTGTTCAGCGGTTTGCACGAATTTCGCTGAAGCGCGGGCGTGCAGACCCTTCTTGTTGACGATCTCCACCTCGCGCACGACCGGGGTGTCGTCCGCTGAAGCGCGAGCGCTCATTTACCGTTGAGGACGCGGCTGGCGATCGTGCAGTACTTGCGGCCGGCTTCCTGAGCGGCAGAAACGGCATCCTGTAGCGGGCAGATCTCACGGATTTTGGCGAGCTTGATCAGCATCGGTAGATTGATACCGGCCAGAACCTCGACCTTGGGCTGGCTCATGACTGAAATGGCGAGGTTAGAGGGCGTGCCGCCAAACATGTCGGTGAGGATCGCCACCCCCTCGCCGCTGTCCACGCGCTTGACCGCATCGAGGATATTTTTGCGGCATTGCTCAACATCGTCGTCGGGGCCGATGGTAATTGCCTCGAGCTGGCGCTGGGGTCCAACCACATGCTCCAGCGCTGAGCGGAACTCGATGGCGAGCCGCCCATGGGTCACAAGTACGAGGCCAATCATCCCTAACTCCTCGCGGGCGCTACGCTGCGCCGCACGATAGGGCGCGCATTCACGCCCATCTGAAGCCCCATTGCAAGGGCTTCAATCGCTATATAAGCGCTCTGCTGCACTGCGGAAAGACGGGGCCAAAGGGGGCTCGGAGCGTGCGTTTTCAGAGGCGCGATCCTAGGCCCGTTATGGTTAATTTTCCTCGATCAAATCGAAGGCGCCGGGGGTAGCCCAACCAATGACCGCAGGTCAATCATCTGCAGAGGGTGTCTGCAGCGTGGCTAGCACCATAGGCAGGGCCGCAATTCCGGGTGCGACCGCAAGCCGCGGCAGATTGACCCCCTGGATAATGACGCTTGTAGCCTCCGCCCGGGGGTAGCGGGTGGCGTCCCTGGCGCCGAGATCAACGACCAGACCCACGATCGCCAGCGGTTCGAACTCAATCCGTCGAATGCCAAGACCATGGACCTCGATCATGCCGGCCAGCTTCTCCGCTGGGCGCACAAGCAGCCGTGCTGAATGGTTTTCCACGTATGCGCGATCATCGGCGACCAGCCTCGCAAAGGTCAGCGGGCCTTGCGCGGCAGCCGCCACTAGACTCCATGCGAGAGTTGATTTGCCGGAGCCGGCCGGCCCGCGGATCAATGCCGCTTTTGGGCCAACGAGAACGGCGGAGGCGTGGATGGTAGAAGCGCCAACCGCCATCACATTGCCGGCAAGCGCACCACGAAACGGGCGCCGAGTACGCGTGGCTCCTCTGTGCGGCCAGCGACGGTAATACGATTTTCAACTCGGATTGTGCCGCCGTGCGCTTCGATAATCTGTTTGGAGATCGACAAGCCCAGACCGGAATTTTGCCCGAAGCCCTGTTCCGGCCGATCGGTGTAGAAGCGCTCAAATATCTTATCGAGCGCTTCCGGCCGGATGCCGGGTCCGTCATCATCGACCAAAATGTCTACCGCGTTTTTGAGCCTGCGGCAGGTAATGCGCACGGTGCCGCCTGGGGGCGAGAACGATCGAGCATTGTCAACTAGATTGCTTATGACCTGGCCGAGTCTGGAGTCGTGCCCAGGGACTTTGAAATTTGACAGCGGACTTCCCTCGAAGGCGAGCGTCACGCTGACGTCGTCGGTGCGTATTTCGTTGGCGGCTTTCACAAGGGCGTCAAGCAATTTGGCGAGGTCGACCGGAGCGGCTTCCTGGCGCTGCAATTCGGCATCGAGTCGGCTAGCGTCAGAGATATCAGAGATCAGGCGGTCGAGCCGCTTAACGTCATGCTCAATCACCGCAAGCAAGCGTTGGCGGCTTTGCTCTGTCTTGGCCAACGGCAGTGTTTCCACTGCTGAGCGCAACGAGGTGAGGGGATTGCGCAGTTCGTGCGCGACATCGGCGGCAAAGCTCTCGATCGCCTCGATGCGTGTGTAGAGCGCATTAGTCATGTCGCGCAGCGCCCCCGATAATTCTCCGATTTCGTCGCGCCGTCGGGTGAAATCGGGGATCTCGACGCGAGTGCGAATGCGCCGGCGTACGCGTTCGGCCCCGTCGGCGAGCCGCCGCACGGGGCCGGCGATTGTGCCGGCAAGCAGCATGGAGAGCACGACCATTACACCGGCAGCAACCAAGAATACTTTCACAATGGCGAGTCGCTCAGCCTCAACCATGTCGTCGATGTCGGCGCCTTGCGTCGATAGCATCAGCGCGCCGCGCACAGCGCGAAAACGTTGCACCGGTACCGCCACCGAAACGATTACCTCGCCGCGGTCGTTGACCCGCACCATGCTGGCGTGCGTGCCGTTGAGCGCCTGCGCGACTTCCTGGTAGCCCTTGCCGTTCTCGGGACCGAGCTCATTGTAGAGCGGAAGGTCACCGCGACCGAACCAGCGGCGCAAGGCGATGAACGCGCGCTCCATCAGACCGGGTTTTTCCGCGCT
Organism: Pseudolabrys sp.; assembly: GCA_035689725.1. Taxonomy (GTDB): domain Bacteria; phylum Pseudomonadota; class Alphaproteobacteria; order Rhizobiales; family Xanthobacteraceae; genus Pseudolabrys. The sequence goes on along the minus strand of DASSLE010000096.1, from coordinate 1,298 downwards.
TGGCGGCGGAAGGTCGAAGCGCAGCACGTCGCCACGGCCGTAAAGATTACGGCTGTCGAGGATAAGGACACCGTCGCGGTCGTAGATGCGCGCGCGCGTCTTGGTTGGCGAGACGAGGCGGCGCAGCACCGGCGCGACCCGCTCCGGATTGATCGGAAACTCAATGCCGGAGAGCGATTCATCTGATGGGCCGTAGCTTTCGCCAGCCTGCAATTCCAGCAGCCGTTCCGGATCAATCGTGATCGAGTCGGTTTCGACTGTGGCGGATGCCGCAATCGCGCCAGCGATGATTTCGCTTTGCGTCAGCAAGCTTTGCACACGCGCATCGATCAGTCCGGCGCGGAATTGCGAGAGGTAGAGCACGCCGGTGACCAGCGCGACCAGGCCGGCGAGATTGAGGAAAACAATGCGGTGGGTGAGGCTGGAGAAGCTCTGCGAGACGAAGAGTTGCCAGACGGAGCGCGCCATGCGCCGCACAGCGCCATCTTGCTTGGGCTCGGGGCGCGGCGTCTCCTCGCCGGGCCGTTCGGCGTCGGCTTTCTGCGCCATGATTTCCGCAGTTCGATCGAGCACGTCGTCCAATCCAGCCGGGTTGACCGTGGGCCATTTTACCGGCGCATGATCTTTTCCGAAAACCGGTGCCCACTTTTCGGGATCATGCGCGATTTGACCCCAACATTTTACCGTAAGCCGGGACGCTCCGTCAGGCCACTCAAGTGGGCCGCAACATTAACAATTCGTCATTCCTTAAAGCGATAGCCGACGCCGTAGAGCGTCTCGATCATCTCAAAATCGTCGTCGACCACTTTGAATTTCTTGCGCAGCCGCTTGATGTGGCTGTCGATAGTGCGGTCGTCCACATAGACCTGGTCGTCGTAGGCAGCATCCATCAGTGCATTGCGGCTTTTGACAACACCGGGGCGCGTGGCGAGCGCTTGCAGGATGAGGAATTCGGTAACCGTGAGGGTGACCGGCTCATTCTTCCAGGTGCAAGTATGCCGTTCCGGATCCATGCGCAGCAGGCCGCGCTCGAGCACCTTGGTGGAATCGGGTTCCTTGGGCGTCAGTCCATCTTTCGGGCTGGCGCGGCGCAGCACGGCCTTTACGCGTTCGACCAGGAGCCGTTGCGAAAATGGCTTTCGAATGAAGTCGTCGGCGCCCATTTTGAGGCCGAACATTTCATCGATCTCCTCGTCCTTGGAGGTGAGGAAGATCACGGGAATGTCGCTTTTCTGGCGCAGTCTTCTTAGCGTTTCCATGCCATCCATGCGCGGCATCTTGATGTCGAGGATGGCAAG
>DASSLE010000095.1:0-13212 GCA_035689725.1 Pseudolabrys sp. | reverse complement strand
GCTTTGAACGGAACGGCTGTTCGATGCCGAGTTCGCGCTATCACGACGGTGCGCGCGTCATTTCGTTGATGTTTACCTGAGGCAGCAGTCGCTGCACATCTTCCTCGCGACAAAGTTCGGTGCCTGGCGAAAGCACGGCTGCCGACCCGGCTGCTACCCCAACACGAAAAGCTTCTTGTAGCGAGTTACCCGCGGCGAGTGCCGCGACCAGACCGCCAAGAAAGCTATCGCCCGCACCGACTGTGCTCACCGGTTCAATGGCGAGCGGTTGCGCGCGGAACGCTTTATCGGCCGTAACCAACAGAGCGCCTTGCTCCCCGAGTGTGAGTGCGACAGCTTTAACGCGTCCATCGGCCGTGAGTTTCCAGCATGCGGCCACGCGAGCGTCGTCAGTGTTGAGCGGCGCACCGACGAGGTCCGAAAGCTCCACCAGGTTCGGTTTGATCAGCGTTACACCTTCTGTAAGCGCCGCCTTCAACGCCGGTCCCGAGGTGTCGACAACGCATTGCGCGCCGAGCTGCTTGGCATGCCGCGCAACGCGCGCAAAAAAGTCTTCCGGTACACCTGGTGGCACGCTGCCGCTGGCAACCACGAATTTTGGCTTCTCTGCTAGTGTTGCGAGCTTATCGAGCACGGCTTCCCATTCGGCGCGGTGAAGCGCGGAGCCAGGCAGCACGAAGCGGTACTGCTCTCCCGTCGACTCCTCGTAGGCGGTAAAATTCTCCCGCGTCTCGACGTGCGACGGCGTCACCAGGCTGTCAATGCCTTCGCGCTCTACCAGCCGATGCAGCAACTTTCCGATCGCACCGCCGGTTGGATAAATCGCCGTCGCGCGGGCACCCAGGCGATGCGCGACGCGCGCTACGTTGATACCGCCGCCACCGGGATCCCGCTTTGGCGCTGAACAGCGCAACTTGCGGGTCGGTTCGACGCGCGCGACATTGACAAAAATATCTATCGCGGGATTGATCGTGAGCGTAATGATATCCGACACGTGGGGCATCCAATTTCAGTAGATAGCCGCTTTGTCCGGGCGAGTACACGGTTGCGAATCGAAAATAGGTATTTTTTTCGGTTGCGATCACGAGGATCACATTTCCGAAAATTGCACGGAACAGGCGCAGCCAATAGGCGTTTCATCTTTTCGCCCGATGACTAGCGTACTTAGCTATGCTTAGATCGACTGCGGCCTACAGGCCGGGACAGGGCCGTTTCATATGATTGATCCGCTCTATTCACTATCGGGATTTGCGGTCGGCGCACTAGTAGGCATGACCGGCGTTGGCGGGGGATCGCTGATGACCCCGCTATTGATTCTTTTATTTGGAGTTCATCCAGCGACTGCTGTGGGCACGGATCTGCTTTATGCCGCCGCGACCAAGACCGGGGGAAGCTTGGTCCATGGTTTCGCGCGCAGTATTGATTGGCGCGTGGTCAGACGGCTCGCGACCGGCAGCGTGCCGGCCACAATCGTGACGCTCGCCGTCCTATCGCATTTCAACCTCAGCGGCGACGCCGCGCACAATTTGATTACACTCGTTCTCAGCGTTGCGCTGTTTGCTACTGCTTTTGTACTGGTGTTTGGCGGCGCCATCGTCGCGGCCTATCGCGCGCGCGTAGTCGAACTAAATTTGCAGCGCACTGCGGTCAATACGGTCCTGGTTGGTATGGTGCTCGGCGTGCTCGTCTCGATCTCTTCCGTCGGCGCCGGCGCCATCGGCGTAATTGCACTGATCATGCTTTACCCGCAGCTTCCGATGGCAAGAATTGTAGGCTCAGACATCGCACACGCAGTGCCCCTCACGCTGATCGCTGGCACCGGGCACTGGATGATGGGTTCGGTCGATTGGCACATCGTGGGCTCGCTGTTGGCCGGCTCGTTGCCAGGCATTTTTGTCGGCAGCTATTTCGCCATACGAATCCCCGAGCGTGCCCTCAGGCTGGTATTGGCGACCACGCTGTTTGTGGTCGCGAGCCGCATCGCCTACGACCACGCGACAGCGGCTTCGTCGATCTTCACCGCGTTCTCGGGGCGGGCCGTGCCATAAGTTCGCAGCGCGCGATGGGCTTAGTTTATCGCGGACCGAAAAATGGCGATCCCAGCAGCACCAGAATCCATATTGCGGCTAGCGCACAGAAGGCAATAACCAATACGCCCATTTGCGACCCCCCCGAGTTGGCGATTCCGCCTTAGCCTATCACAGCGCAAGATTGGTGGAGTAGACGACACAAAAAAGCCGGCCGCGCAGCGTTGTGCGGCCGGCTTTAATTACAATTGGAATAATCCGTTACCGTCGATGGTCTTGATCACGCTCGACATCGGGCGCGCCTCATCCAAGCCGCCGCCCATCTCCTTGAGAACGATGTCGGTATATTCTTTCTTCGGCTCTACTGGCGTTTTCCCAACCACCTGCACGACCTTATAGCCGCCTTCTTTAAGCTTCTTGAGCAGTTCGGGTGCTGCCTTCGCGGTCGCCTGCTGGAAGTCGTGCATCAGGATGATGCCCTTCCCATGCTTTTCGAGCTTCTTCATCACCGAGGCAATGACCTGCTCAGGTTTGCGCATCTTGAAATCGAATGAGTCCATGTCGGTCGAGAAGATGCCGATGTTGCGTTCGCCAACATATTTGACCAGCTCAGGCGGGTGCCGCAGCGCCGGGAATCGGAAGAACGAACCAACTGGTTTATTGCCGAGAGCGATGCTGACAGCTGCAATGCCCTTTTCAATTTCGTCCTTGCCATCCTGTTCGCTGAGCTTCGATAAATCCTTGTGCGACCAGGTATGCGATCCGACGGTGTGGCCCGCTGCCGCCACTTGTTTCAGGATTTCCGGATGCCAGCCAGCATGCTTGCCGATCGGGAAGAAGACCGCCTTGGTGCATTGCTCGGCCAATGCCTTGAGTACGGCCGGCGTATGTCCAGGCCACGGACCATCGTCGAAGGTCAGCACGATCTCGTGGTCACGTAAAAAGTCATAAGCCTTGAAGTGCTCGAAGCCGAAGCCGGGCCCGCCGGTGGTGTCGATCTCGACTACGCGGGAAACCCCGAGTGCATTCGGATTGTCACATTTTGCAGTTGCGGGCGCCGGTGCCGCCGCAGATGATGCGGCTGGCGCGGGGGCCTGCGCATTCTGGGCCCAGACGGCTGTGGCCGTCGACATCGACATCGCCAGTGCTATCGCCAAAGCGCTGCGCATTGCGTTCTCCATACGTCGTAAGTGTCCATTTTGGTAAATTCTCGTCTATTCATCGCGGCTTTAACCTATCGAGTCAACGCCATGCGCAATTACCACCAAAACGCCGACATTTATTGATGATAGGATGGTTAATGTAAGGCGGCGAGCACGCGTGCTGCGTTGCTTCAGGCCTTGATCGGGCCTATCTGAGCGCGAATGGTCGCATTTTTTTCGGAGGATCACAATGCCGGCGATCGTATCCGCTGCTGCGCTGTCCCGACCGCTGTTGCTAATCGCGCTTGCGGGTGGGGTGCTGTTCGCCATGACCATCTGGCTTTGGGCTTATTACGGTACTGCTGTGTTTTTCGAGATGGTGCGTGCCGGTTGGGTCGCGTGCTTCTGATGATGCAAATTCAAATGCTATGACCGCGCGAACATCACAGATTCTGCTGATCCTTGCAGCCTTTGCGACTGGGCTGGCTGTTTTCACGGGCGTATTTCTTTACGCCACTGGGAACTTCGGCGGTGCCGGATTGGGTACATCGGCGATTGGTGGTCCGTTCGAGCTGATCGACCAGAATGGCAAAGCCATCAGCGATGCGGACATGAAGGGTCGGCCATTCCTGGTGTTCTTTGGCTACACACGCTGCCCGGACGTGTGCCCGACGACGCTGTTCGAGGTGTCTGAAATCATGCATGCGCTCGGCAAGGATGCTGATCGCGCCGGCGCTTTGTTTATCACTGTCGATCCGGAACGCGACACACCGGCCGTCATGAAAGACTATCTGTCGAGCTTCGATCCTCATTTGCGCGGCGCGACCGGTGACCGTGCAGCCATTGATGCGGCGGAAAAAACCTTTCGTGTCTATGCCAAGAAAGTGCCAACCACGAACGGCGACTACACTATGGACCACACCGCGCTGGTCTATCTCATGGATAAGCAAGGACGTTTCGTCGCGCCGTTTAGTCTCAAGCGACGGCCCGAGGATGCCGCTGCCGACCTGCGAAGGTATCTTTAGCGTCGCCCCTGGACGTTTGTCGCGATGGTTCGGCGTAGCGACCGGTGCTAGAAGGCGCGGTCCATGTCTGAGTTTATGTCACACTTTCTGGTGCCAGCCGCAGTTATTGCGGTGGCGATCGTGTTGGTGCTCGGCCTCGTCAATATGATGCGGGGCGGCTCGCCTAATCGCTCGCAGAAACTAATGCGGCTACGCGTGCTGGTGCAATTCGTCGCCATCATCGTAATCATGGCAACGATCTGGGCGATGGGCCGCTAGGATCAAAAAAAGGTATTGCGGGCTCACTTCATTGGAGCCGCGCGCATATACTCGACTTTCTCGTTTTTAGCCTTCTTTTTCTTCTTGGCTGCGGAGTAGTCGGCAGTGGCCGCTTTAGCCGAATGCAGACCGACGGTGCCGCAAGCCTGCGCAGGCATGGAAGCTGGTAGCGCCAGGAATGCGGCCGCAATGGCAATCGTTAGAATACGCATGAGCGTCACCCCCGTTTTTTACGATAGAAACCAGATAAGATAGAGGCTACTCGAGTCCCCGGCTGAGAGAAAGGCTAAGCTAGGTAGTCGATATGGTCGTGCTCAACCGTATTTATACCCGGACCGGCGACGATGGCACGACCTCACTCGGTACAGGCGCCCGACGCAAGAAATACGACCTTCGGGTTGAAGCGTACGGAACCGTGGACGAAGTCAATGCCGTGATCGGTTTGGTGCGTTTGCACACCGGCGGTGACAAGTTCCTCGATGCCGCGCTTGGCCGAATCCAGAATGATTTGTTCGATGTTGAGGCCGATCTGTGCCTGGCCGAAAAAGGACCAGGCGGGGCACGGCTGACGGTAACCGATACCCAGGTTACTTGGCTGGAAAGCGAAATCGACCGGCTCAATGCCGAACTCGCTCCGCTGAAGTCCTTTATCCTGCCCGGCGGTAGTCCTGCGTCGGCCTACCTGCATCTTGCTCGCACCGTCTGCCGGCGCGCCGAGCGGATCATGGTCGAACTTAAGGACAAGGTGGGCGAGGGGGTGTCGGAGCCCTCACTCAAGTACGTCAACCGGTTGTCGGATTACCTGTTTGTCGCAGGCCGATATGCCAACAACAAAGGCGCCGGCGACATACTGTGGGCCCCCGGCCAGAACCGCTAGTTTGCGTGCGGCGCAGCATAAACGTTGACAGGCCAACGGCGCCGCCTTTAGCTTCCGCCCGCTCTCCTCAAGCGCCCATCCGGATGGGGGATTATGAAAATTCTGGTGCCGGTAAAACGGGTGGTCGACTTCAACGTCAAAATTCGCGTCAAGCCAGACGGTTCCGGCGTCGAGCTTGCCAATATCAAGATGTCCATGAATCCGTTTGACGAGATCGCCGTCGAGGAGGCGATCCGTCTGAAAGAAGCTGGCAAGGCGACAGAAATCGTGGCCGTGTCGATCGGGCCAGCGCAGGCTTCCGAGACTATCCGTACCGCGCTCGCTATGGGCGCCGACCGCGGCATTTTGGTGAAGACGGATGGCGTGGTCGAGCCGCTCGCAGTCGCGAGGATACTTAAAGCGATCGTCGAAGCGGAAAAGCCTGGCTTGGTCATTATGGGTAAGCAGGCGATCGACGACGACTGCAATCAGACCGGCCAGATGCTGGCAGCGCTGCTGAACTGGGCGCAGGGCACCTTCGCCTCCAAGCTCGTAATCGATGGTGACGCTATTAGTGTGACACGAGAAGTCGACGGCGGCTTACAGACCGTGAAGCTGAAGATGCCGGCGATCATTACTACCGATTTGCGCCTTAACGAACCGCGCTACGCCTCGCTGCCGAACATCATGAAGGCGAAGAAAAAGCCAATTGAGGAAAAAACGCCCGATGCCTACGGCGTCGACGTCAAGCCTCGCCTGCAGGTGTTGAAAACGAGCGAACCGCCGGGACGCAAGTCCGGGGTAAAAGTCGGTTCCGTGGCTGAGTTGGTCGGCAAGCTCAAAGACGAGGCAGGGGTGCTCTAGATGTCCACGCTTCTCGTCGCCGAGCACAACAACAACACGCTCAAAGATTCTACCAGTAAAGCGCTCACCGCCGCGAAGGCGATTGGCGCGGACGTTCATGTGCTCGTTGCCGGCAAGGATTGCAAAGCGGCAGCAGACGCGGCCGCCAAACTTGACGGCGTAAAGAAGGTGCTGGTCGCGGACGCCGCATCTTACGACCATCAGCTCGCCGAGCCGCTGGCTGCGTTGATCGTATCGCTTGCGAGCAACTACGATGCTATCGTCGCACCGGCGACGACCACGGGAAAGAACGTGATGCCTCGGGTCGCTGCGTTACTCGACGTCATGCAAATATCGGACATTACGAAAGTCATTTCGCCCGATACGTTTGAGCGGCCGATCTATGCCGGCAATGCGATCCAGACGGTAAAATCATCGGATGCGAAGAAGGTCATCACCGTACGGACCTCGACTTTTCAGGCGAGCGGCGCGGGTGGTTCCGCAAGCGTGGAAAACGCGACGTCATCAGCCGATCCTGGCTTATCGACATTCGTCGGTGAGCAGTTGTCGAAATCTGACCGGCCCGAGCTGACCTCGGCCAAAATCATCATTTCTGGCGGGCGCGCTATGCAAAGCCGCGAGAACTTTACAAAATTCATTGAGCCGGTAGCCGACAAGCTCGGCGCCGCGGTTGGAGCCTCGCGCGCTGCGGTCGATGCTGGCTACGCGCCGAACGACTGGCAGGTCGGACAGACTGGCAAGGTGGTGGCGCCCGAGCTCTACATCGCCGTCGGAATTTCCGGAGCAATTCAGCACCTTGCCGGGATGAAAGACTCCAAGGTGATTGTTGCTATCAATAAGGATGAGGAGGCGCCGATCTTTCAGGTCGCCGACTACGGTCTTGTGGCCGATCTTTATCAGGCCCTGCCGGAATTGGCGGGGGAACTCGACAAGGTCAAGCGTTGACGACATTGTAAATTTGTCGTTTCGCCGATGGTTTCATGCGGCAGTACGTCGTAAAAGTGCGAAGACAGAACGAAAGCTAGCCGAATTCGAAGCCAGAAGCCGGACTTTCGCATTGATCGGAAAAGAACATGGCAGTCAACATCCAGAGTGTCGGGGTAATCGGTGCCGGTCAGATGGGCAATGGCATCGCCCATGTCTGCGCGCTGGCGGGGTATACGGTTCTGCTTAACGATCTGTCCGCTGATCGCATAAAGGCCGGACTGGCGACCATCAACGGCAATATGGCCAAGCAGGTCGGCAAGAAAGCGATCACCGAGGATGACCGAAAGAGCGCCTTGTCACGCATCAAACCTGCGGAGAAGTACGACGCGCTGTCGAGCTGCGACCTGGTAATCGAAACCGCGACCGAAAAGGAAGAGGTTAAGCGCAAGATTTTCTCTGACCTGTGCGCTTCGCTCAAATCTGACGCCATCCTCGCGACCAATACCTCGTCGATCTCAATTACTCGGCTGGCGTCATCAACCGACCGCCCTGAGCGCTTCATCGGCATTCATTTCATGAATCCGGTGCCGCTGATGGAGCTTGTCGAGTTGATCCGCGGCATCGCCACCGACGATGCTACTTTCGAGACCAGCAAGGCTTTTATCTCCAAGCTCGGCAAAACTATCGCGGTGTCGGAGGACTTTCCTGCCTTCATCGTCAATCGCATCCTGCTGCCGATGATCAACGAGGCGATCTACACGCTATACGAAGGCGTCGGGAACGTCGAGGCGATTGACACTGCGATGCGTCTCGGCGCGCATCATCCCATGGGCCCGCTCGCGCTTGCGGACTTCATCGGCCTTGATACCTGTCTGTCGGTCATGCAGGTGCTGCACGAGGGATTGGCCGATTCAAAGTACCGGCCATGCCCGCTGCTTGTGAAGTATGTCGAGGCCGGCTGGCTCGGCCGCAAGACCCAGCGCGGCTTCTATGACTATCGAGGCGAGAAGCCGGTCCCGACGCGCTAGTCGGCAATTTTAGACGACCCACTTTTAATTGGACGTGGGCGATCGCCGCGATCGCGTCGGCGGCGGTTCACTTACCGTATTCATCGTGCCGGCGCACCCAGGCCATGGTCCATGGCAAGGCGCCTTCGTCGCGGCCTTTCGGCGCAAAGTCGAGAAAATTGTAGGTGCCGACCAGAATGTCGAGCCCGCGCGCATAGGATGAATAGGTATGGAACACCTCGCCGCCTTCGTTCTTGATGAAAGCGCTCAAGCCCGGCGCTTCCTCGCTCGGAAATTCTGTCATCGTATAATTGTACTCGACTTTGCCGCCCGCCTTTTCCTCCGGCGTAAAAGAGACATGGAAATCGTGGTTGAAGTCGTTGCTGAACGACGACACCCATTTGAATTTCCATCCCATGCGCTTTTTGTACGCCTCTATCTCGGCAAGCGGCGCGCGCGATACTACCACTAGTGTCACATCACGTTGGGCGAGGTGAACTACGGCCCCGTCGAAATGATCGGCGAGGAATGAGCAGCTCGGGCAGCCTTGCACCCAGCCCGGGCCGAGCATGAAGTGATAGACGACGAGCTGACTCTTGCCGGCGAACAGGTCGGCAAGCGTTTCTTTGCCCGCGGGACCTTCGAATACATAGGTTTTCTCGACCTTGACCCAGGGGAGCGACCGCCGCGCTTCACTCAGTTGATCGCGCGCCTTAGTGAATTCCTTCTCTTTGGCGAGCAGCGCTTTGCGTGCGGTCAGCCATTCTTTCTGTGAAACGACTGCGTGTTGCATAGTCATTCCTCCACTTGTGATCAGGCTTTTACCGGCGTCATCCAGCCGATGCCGGCGCCGCCTGGCTCGGTCAGGATGGCGATGCGGCCGCCACCTGGAACGTCGAAGATTGGACGCACCAGTTTTGCGCCGGCGGCGGTGGCCTTCTTCACGCGAGCATTGACGTCATCGACGACGACATAGGGCATCCAGCTCTCAGGGACACTGGCGAACTGCGCGCTGGTGAGCGCAAACAATCCGCCGACATAGGCGTGTCCCATTTTCGCGACCCAGTAGGTGCCGTCTGGCATTGCCATCGCCTCGAAGGTCCAGCCGATGGCGCGGCCATAGAATTTCTTTGCTTTCTCGGCGTCCCGCGTCGTCATCGTTCCAGTAGAAATGTCGTGCGACCATTCGAGCGCCATGGGTAAGTCCTGTCACTATGCGGTGAGGTATTTGTCGAGTTTCTCCATCCCGCTGCTCCAGCCGCCCTGGTGGCGGTCGCGCGCCTCCGTGTCGAAGAACTGCTCGTGCATCAGCGTCATCAGCGTTCCGTCGCCGTCGCTTTTGAACGTCAGCGTGACCAGCGACTCACGTTCCGGCGTGGACTTCCAGGCCCAGGTGAATACCAGTTTCTCGTTGGGGATTACTTCTCGATAGACCCCGCTGACATCGTGCTCTTCGCCGCTCGGCGATTGCATGACCCAGCGATAGCGGCCACCGGTGCGTGGGTCGCTTTCCACGCGCAGAGCTTTCACTTCGCCTGGGCCCATCCAGCGTTTCACTTTTTCCGGATCCGTCCACGCACCGAAGACTTTTTCCGGCGGCGCGTTGAACCGGCGCTTGATGGTGAGGCTTGGTTTGGTGGCCATGAGTCTTCCTCCAGAAACGCGGCGAGTTGGTCGAGCTTTTCGGTCCAGAATCGCTGATAGCGATTGAGCCAGTCGTTGGCTTCTTGCATCGGCGCGGCGCGTAGCCGGCAGGCGACAGTGCGCCCGCTCTTGGCTCGCGTCACCAGCCCGGCATCCGACAGCACGTCGAGATGCTTCATGACCGCCGGCAGCGACATCGAAAACGGCCTGGCGAGCTCGCTGATCGACAAGTTTCTTTTTTCGCTCAACCGAGCGAGCAAGGCGCGCCGCGTTGGGTCGGCGAGCGCAGCGAAGGTACGATCGAGGTTCGGCCTCAAATAGTAAACCATTTGGTTAAGTATAGGTCTGCATCGGCGGCTGTCAAGGCGGACCGCTCGCATTGTTCGTTCATAAAGCACCTGTAGAAATGGTTTGGTGTGGACCCAAGTTCCCTCGCTGCAGCAAGGGTGAGCGCCCAGATGAGCGGCGCGCAGATGGCCATCGCCGCCAAGATGTTGCGTAAGAATGCCGATGCCGCGGCGTCCATCGTTCAGGTACTTGAAGCTGCCCAGCAGACATTGCCAGTCTCGCCAACATTGCCGCCGGCGCCGGGCGAAATCTCAACATTACAGTGTAGTGTTAGCCTGACCGGTCGGCGCGCGTTTATGAGCCGACTACCGCCTTGATCAGCTTGATGGCATCCTCGCTCGCCCATTCGGCCGGTCCTGCGATGGTGCCGATCTCGCAACCCTGTCCGTCAATCAACAAGGTAGTCGGCATACCGAAGGCACGGCCAATGGCTTTGAGGTCTTGAAACGTGCGAGCGGTCGGGTCGGCGTAGTAGGCGAGCTTCTGTACGCCGACTTCCTTGAGCCAGGCCTTCGGCTTATCGCTATCGCGGGTGTCGATATTGACGGCGACGACCTCAAATCCCGGTCCGCCCAGCTCCCGCTCCAGCGCATCGAGCGCCGGCATTTCCTTGCGGCAGGGCACGCACCAGGTGGCCCACAAGTTGAGCAGCACAACCCGTCCGCGCCAGTGGTCGAGCGTCAGTGGCTTGCCGGTGGCGTCCTGGAAGGTGAGGGAGGGCAATTTGAGCGGATTTTTGGCAACATTAACGGCCGCCATCTCGCCACGCGCCAATGGCGCGACTTTTTTGCCCAATTCGACGGCCGGACGGCAGGCAGCGTCGCCGCCCGCATTGCGCGTGAGGGTCGCAATCCCGTATACCCCCGCCAGCCCAACGGCGACTCCGGCGATTCCGCCCGCCAAAACCATGGCGAGGCGTTTTTTGACGAAGCTGGATTGAGACCCGGTCATGAGCGCTTTGGTGAATATGCCATGAGCAACAAGATGTGGGGTGGACGGTTTACGTCTGGTCCCGGCGCCATCATGGAGGAAATCAATGCCTCCATCGATTTCGACCGGCATCTCTACCGTCAGGACATCGCCGCGTCCAAGGCCCATGCCGACATGCTGGCGAAGCAAGACATTATTGCGGCCGACGATGCGAAAAAGATCGCTCACGGTCTAGACACGATCCTGTCAGAAATCGAGGCCGGCAAGTTCTCGTTCAAGCGGGTATTGGAAGACATCCATATGAACGTGGAAGGGCGGCTGTCTGAGCTCATCGGAGAGGCCGCCGGCCGCCTGCACACCGCGCGCTCGCGCAACGATCAAGTGGCGACCGATTTCCGGCTTTGGGTGCGCGATACCATTGATGCTCTTGAAGCCGCGCTCGCCGGCTACCAGCGCGCACTGGCTGAAAAGGCGCTGGCGCATGCGGGCACTGTGATGCCCGGCCTGACGCATATGCAAACGGCTCAGCCGGTGACCTTTGGACATCATCTGCTTGCCTATGTGGAGATGGCGGCGCGCGACCGTGGGCGGTTTACCGACGCGCGCAAGAGACTCAACGAATCTCCGCTCGGCGCTGCAGCGCTCGCTGGTACCTCATTCGCACTTGATCGTGACATGACCGCGAAGGCATTGGGCTTCGAGCGGCCGATGGCCAACTCGCTCGATGCGGTGTCAGACCGGGATTTCGTCATGGAGGTTCTTGCTGCCGCTGCAATCACATCCGTGCATCTATCGCGGCTGGCGGAGGAGATCGTGATTTGGACTTCGCCGCTCACCGGTCTCGTAAAACTGTCCGATGAATTTACCACCGGCTCGTCGATCATGCCGCAGAAGCGCAATCCGGATGCCGCCGAATTGGTGCGTGCGAAGACCGGGCGCGTGGTCGGCGCGCTCAACGCTCTGCTAATCGTGATGAAGGGCCTGCCACTTGCCTATGCCAAGGACATGCAGGAGGACAAGGAGGGCGCAATGGACGCTCTCGCTGTGCTCTCGCTGTCGATTGCGGCGATGACCGGTATGGTAACCGATATTGAGCCCGACGCGGTGCGTATGAAGAAGGCTGCCGGAGAGGGTTACGCGACCGCCACCGATCTCGCTGATTGGCTGGTCCGGACTCTGAAAATTCCATTCCGCGAGGCGCATCACATCACCGGCCGGATCGTGGCCAAGGCGGCAGAGGCAGGCGTTACACTGCATCGGCTGCCGCTCTCGGTGATGCGTGAGATCGAGCCGCGAATCGCCGACGACGTATTCAGCGTTCTTTCAGTCGACCGTTCAGTGAAGAGCCGCACGAGCTTCGGCGGCACCGCACCCAAGAATGTGCGCACACAGGCGAAAAAGTGGCTCCGCAAGCTGGAAAAAGAGAAATCCTGACTTCGCCTTGTTTGTCTGTTTTGCTATCTTCCCTCCATGCAAGGAGTGTTTGCCTTGAGGCACTGTGAACGTCCTTTTCTCCGTATCTCCCTGATCGGCGCCCTAGTTGCGGCGCTCGGCTTGGCAGCGTGCGGCCGCAAGGGGCCGCTCGATCCGCCGCCGGGGGCTTCGCTCGCAGGCGAACAAGCGACGACGGCTGGCGGAAAGACTGAGCCCGACAGGCCCGTTCTTGGGCCTGACGGAAAACCGATCGCGTCGGGTAACACGAATAAACGTATTCCTCTCGACGTTCTACTCAACTGAGCGTGTCATGCACCACTTTGCTTATCGCGACGGCGTGCTGCACGCCGAGGCGGTGAACCTCGATACGCTCGCCGCCGCGGTCGGCACGCCATTTTATTGCTACTCGACGGCGACGCTGACCCGCCATTATCAGGTCTTTGCCGGCGCGTTTGCCGACGTGCGCGCACTCGTCTGCTACGCCATGAAGGCAAATTCCAATCAGGCGGTCGTCCGCACGTTGGCCAAACTGGGCGCTGGGGCGGATGTGGTGTCGGGCGGCGAACTCAAGCGCGCACGGGCAGCCGGTATTCCCGCTGACAAGATCATGTTTTCCGGACTCGGCAAGACCGCTTCCGAACTTGCCCTCGCGGTCGATGAAGGAATTCTCTGCGTTAATGTCGAATCCGAACCCGAGCTCGAGCTGCTGTCATCGATCGCTGCATCGAAGGGACGTACCGCGAATGTTTC
>DASSLE010000094.1:0-6527 GCA_035689725.1 Pseudolabrys sp. | reverse complement strand
GCCAACTTGCCGTTCTTCGGCGCCGTGACGGCAAACATCATGGCTTGGGTGAAAGACATGGGCGGGAACGGTCTCGTCGGTCTGATCACTCTCGGGATTGTCCTCTGGCTGTTCTCGAACCGGAAAATGGCCTGACGCCCGCGTGCGGCTAGCCTGATCAACTTTGCTGACGCAATCAGGGTGGGGGGCCAGGCCCCCACCCGTAAGCCGTATGTGTCATCAAGAGGTTCTGCCATGCGCAAATTCATGGCCAACGCAAAAGTGATCCTGTGGGAATTCGTCGAGCTTGGCTTCGTCACCATTCTCGCGATCATGCTGATCTACCTGATCCTCGGGCAAGGCTCCGGGGTATTCGTGACGTCGGTGGCCGATAACGTCACGAAGTTCGCGAGCGGCGTGCCGACGCAGAGCTTGATCGGACTCGCGCTGGTTTTGGCCGTCATCTACTTGATCATGAATCGCGTAAACCGCAGGCGTTAGTCGAAAGCGCCAGCGCGGCGAACGACGCGACTCGCCGCAAGTAGCGGGATGCTCGGCATTGGCGTAGAAGGCGGTGAGCCTCCGCCAAGCCGGTTTCATCTATGTTGAACGTGAACCGTCGCGAGCTTCTTGCTGCCTCCGCCGCGAGTCTCGTCACGCGTACGCTGCCGGCGTTTGCAGCAGGCTCCTTTGCGTTCAAGCACGGGACTTTTGAAGTCTCGGTCGTCAGCGACGGCCATCTGGTGCTGCCGACAAGTTTCCTCGCGCCCGAAGCACCATCAGCCGAACGCAAAGCGCTACTCAAGACGACCGGGCAAACCGGCGAACAATATAATTCACCGACTAACGTCACGTTGATCCGCACAGATCGCGATCTAATTCTTGTCGACATGGGCTCCGGAGACCGCTTCATGCCGACTGCCGGAAAACTTTGGGACAATCTCAAAACTGCCGGCATCGACAAGGCCAAGATTAACAAGGTGATTTTCACGCATGGCCATCCCGATCATCTTTGGGGCACGGTGGACGAACTCGATGAGCTGGTGATACCGAACGCAACCTTCTTCGTTGCAGGCGCTGAATGGGATTTCTGGCATGGCGATAACGCCATGCGCGGTTTGCCGACCGAACGAGCGGGCTTCGTCACCGGAGCACGGCGCAACTATGCGGCGATCAAGGACAAGGTGAAAATGGTCAAAGCGGGCGATGAGATCGTTGCGGGTCTGCGCATTGTCGATACGCCAGGCCACACGCAGGGTCATGTATCGCTAGAGCTCGCCGGCGGCGATGGATTGATCGTAGGCGGCGACGTTCTCACTCACCCGCTAATTTCGTTCCAGCATCCCGAATGGAAGCCGACTGCCGACCACGTCCCGGATCAGGCGGTGGCGACGCGTCGCAAGCTGCTTGATCGGCTCGCCGCTGATCGCTCCAAGCTGGTCGGATTCCACCTGCCCTATCCGGGCATGGGAATGGTCGAGCGCAAGGACAGCGCCTACCGCTTCGTCCCAGTCGCCTAATAGGGCACAGGCATTACCAGCGCCGCGAGCGCACCTGCAATTGGCAGCCAAGCAGCCGCCACCCCGACGCCCGCCTTACCTCGCCTGTTTAGAACAAATCCGGCGATCGGGGCCGCCAGACAGGCGATCACCGCAAGAACAAAACCCGTCGCCGCCAGGGCTCCCGCATGCATGCTTTCGGGACCGCCGCCAAACATAAAACCGGACACGCCCACCAGCAGCGCCGCGAGCGCACCATCAGCGACCGTCGCCAAGACAAGAAGAAGTTTCGCTGCGTTACACGCAGCTCAGGCCGTCTGCCGGACAGACACGCCCTTCTCTTTCAGAGTCTGCTGCAATTCGCCGGCCTGGAACATTTCGCGCACGATGTCGCAGCCCCCGACGAATTCGCCCTTTACATAGAGCTGCGGAATTGTCGGCCAATTTGAATAGCTTTTGATGCCGTTCCGGATCTCGTCGGATTCAAGCACGTTGATGCCTTTGTAGGCGACGCCGAGATGGTCAAGGATCTGAACCACCTGGCCGGAAAACCCGCACATCGGAAACTGCGGCGTGCCCTTCATGAACAGCACCACATCGTTCGCCTTTACTTCATTGTCGATGAATTGCTCGATGGCCATGGAATCTCATCCTTTGGGGCGGCGCAGCCGCCTCGATTACCGATATATGTATCCCAGAAGATGGCGCCAACCCAAGAGGCATTGAGCAATTCATCGACTTTTTGGTGAGTAGAAGGTGCCTTCCACCTCGAAAAAGTCGTCCTGATTGAGCTTGGCGACCTCGACAATGGTCCGCGGCGGGTATGGGCCGCCGGTCCAAAGCTCCTCCTGCACCTTGTTTACGCGCGGACGTAACCGATTCATATCGGTCACGAAAACGGTCAGACGGACGCATTCCGACAGACTGGCGCCTTCGGATTCCGCGATCAGTTTCATGTTCATGAAAGCCTGGCGGATGCGCGCTTCATCGCCTTCGACGAGGCGGTTATTTGCCGGATTGATACCGCGCATGCCCGCCACGAATACGAAGTCGCCGGCGCGCGCGCCGAGGCTCCAGGTGCCGGTTGGCGCAATCGCGCCTTTGGGTGAGAGAACGCGAACGCCGCATCCGGAATTCATCAGGGTGTGCCGGTCTGAAGCGCCAATGCGTGCAACACTCCGCCCATCTGACCCTTGAGTGCCTCGTAGACCAGCTGATGCTGCTGCACCCGCGACTTGCCCTTGAACGAGGCCGAGATGACCGTAGCGGCGTAATGGTCGCCGTCGCCTGCGAGGTCACGGATCGTCACCTGCGCATCCGGAATGTGCGCCTTGATCAGCCGCTCGATTTCACCGGCTTGCATGGTCATAGGCCGGTCCTCGCAGATTGCTCACAGCTCGCCGGCCATATAGGCCGGCAGCCAGCTTTCGAAACACTTGCGCAGAATCGTGACTAGGATGGGACGCTCGCCGGGAAGCGTCAATGTGTCGCCGCCGGTCCTGCCGATCATCCACACCGGCACGTTCGCGGCCCTGGCGCGGGCGAGCAAGGCGTCCACCTGCGGCGGCGCCACGGTGACGAGATAGCGCGCCTGATCCTCACCAAACCAGTGGGCATGAGCGGGGATATCGGACGGTGCAGCGTCCAGCTGGGCACCGATGCCGGAAGCCATCGCCATCTCGGCGAGCCCAACCAGAAGGCCGCCGTCGGAGAGATCGTGCACTGCCGTCGCGGTGCCATCGAGGATAAGTGATCTTACGAAATCGCCGTTCTCGCGCTCCTCAGTGAGATCGACCGGCGGCGGCGCGCCCTCCTCCCGTCCGCACAGCTCGCGCAAGTACATTGATTGGCCGAGCCAGCCCGTGGTCTCGCCGATCAACAGAATGTTTTCATCCGCTCGCTTAAACGCCAGCGTCGCCGATGTCTTGAAGTCGTCGATAAGGCCCACGCCACCGATCGACGGTGTCGGCAGAATCGCGCGGCCATTGGTCTCGTTGTAAAGCGACACGTTGCCCGACACGACAGGGAAATCGAGCGCCTTGCAGGCTTCCGCAATGCCGCGGATGCAGCCGACAAACTGGCCCATGATCTCCGGCCGCTCTGGATTACCGAAATTCAAATTGTCGGTGACCGCAAGCGGCCTGGCGCCGACGGCGGTGAGATTGCGCCAGCACTCTGCCACCGCCTGCTTGCCGCCCTCGAATGCATCGGCCTCGCAATAGCGCGGCGTGACATCGGTGGTGAGCGCGAGGGCCTTCGGCCCCTCCTCGATACGCACCACCGCGGCATCACCACCCGGCCGCTGCACCGTGTTGCCGAGAATGACGTGATCGTATTGTTCCCACACCCAGCGCTTGGAACAGAGATCGGGCGTCGCCAGCAATTTCTCCAGCGCCTCAACAATGCCGACGGGCGCATGCACGCCCTCCGCATCGATCTCGTCCAGCTTGGCCGCATTGACGAATGGCCGCTTGTATTCGGGCGCCTGGTCCCCGAGCTCCTTGATCGGCAAATCGGCCATCACATCGCCGCCGTGGCGGACGATGAAGCGCTTCGATGGCGTGGTTTCGCCCACCACCGCGAAATCGAGCCCCCATTTCCGGAAGATCGCCTCGGCTTCTTTTTCCTTCTCCGGCTTGAGCACCATGAGCATGCGCTCCTGGCTTTCCGATAGCATCATCTCGTAGGCGCTCATGCCCTCTTCGCGGCAGGGCACCTTGTCGAGATCGAGCGTGACGCCGAGATCGCCCTTGGCGCCCATCTCCACGGCCGAGCAGGTCAGGCCCGCTGCGCCCATGTCCTGAATGGCGATGACGCAGCCCTTCTGCATGATCTCAAGACAGGCCTCGAGCAGCAGCTTTTCGGAGAGTGGATCGCCCACCTGCACAGTCGGACGCTTGCCTTCGGAGTCCTCATCGAACTCAGCCGAAGCCATGGAGGCACCGTGGATGCCATCGCGACCGGTCTTCGAACCAAGATAGACGATCGGCATGCCGACGCCGGAAGCCGCCGCGTAGAAGATCTCGTCCTTGCGCGCGATACCGACCGCCATGGCATTGACCAGGCAATTGCCGTCATAACGCGCATGGAAGCGTACCGAGCCGCCGACCGTCGGCACGCCGAACGAATTGCCGTAGCCGCCGATGCCGGCGACCACGCCGGAAACGAGATGCCGCGTCTTCGGATGCGACGGCGCGCCAAACGACAGCGCGTTCAGGCAAGCGATCGGTCGCGCGCCCATGGTGAACACGTCCCGCAAAATGCCGCCGACGCCGGTGGCCGCGCCCTGATAGGGCTCGATATAGCTCGGGTGGTTGTGGCTCTCCATCTTGAACACGCAGGCGAGCCCATCGCCGATGTCGATGACTCCGGCATTCTCGCCCGGCCCCTGGATCACCCATGGGCCCTTGGTCGGCAGCGTGCGCAAGTGAACCTTGGAAGATTTGTACGAGCAGTGCTCGTTCCACATGGCCGAGAAGATGCCGAGCTCGGTGAGCGACGGCTCACGGCCGATCAACTTCAATATGCGGTCGTATTCATCTGCCTTGAGGCCGTGCTCGGCAATCAGCTCCGGCGTGATGCGAGGTTCGTTGCGGATCACAGCCTATGCCGCCCGATCGAGCGCCTCGACCAGCCCAGCGAAGAGACCGCGTCCGTCGGTCGGGCCGATCGCGGCTTCGACGTGGTTTTCAGGGTGCGGCATCATGCCGAGCACGTTGCCGTGTTCGTTGACAATGCCGGCGATGGCGTTGATGGCACCATTATGGTTCCAATTCGGATCGATCATGCCGTCCGGCGACGAATAACGGAACAGCACGCGCCCTTCGCTTTCCAGCTGCGCGATGGTCTCACCGTCGGCAATGTAGTTGCCCTCGCCATGCGCAACCGGCACCCGGATGACCTGGCCCGCGTTGTAACCGCGCGTGAACGGCGTGTCGGAGCGCTCGACCCGCAAATACACATCGCGGCAAATGAAGCGCAGATTTTCATTGCGCATCAGCACGCCCGGCAACAGGCCCGCCTCGCACAAGATTTGAAAGCCGTTGCAAACGCCGAGCACCAGCCCGCCCTTGGCAGCGTAAGCGCGCACCGCATCCATGATGGGGCTGCGCGCCGCGATCGCGCCGCAACGCAAATAATCGCCGTAGGAGAAACCCCCGGGGATCACGACCAGATCGGTGTCGGAGGGAAGTTCCGTATCCGCATGCCAAACCACGGCAGGCTCGCGCCCCGAGATCAGGCGAAGCGTGCGCGCCATGTCGCGCTCGCGATTGATGCCGGGGAAAACGAGGACGGCGGCTTTCATCCCAGCACGTCCACGCGGTAGTTCTCGATCACGGTATTGGCCAGCAGCTTGTCGGCGGCCTGCTTGAGCAGGGCCTCGGCCTCGGCGCGGTCGCCGCCTTCGATCTCGATGTCGAACACCTTTCCCTGACGCACGCTGGACACGCCGGCGAGGCCGAGCGAGCGCAGCGCGCCCTCGATTGCCTTGCCCTGGGGGTCGAGGATGCCGGATTTCAGGGTAACTGTGACGCGGGCTTTCATCGTTATCTCAACGCAAACGGGGGCCTCTCGGCCCCCGGTTAGCATCCTTGCGGATTCGTCTCAATCCGCCAATGGCTGCTGTCCTCAGCCCTTCACCAGGACCGGACCGGTGCCTTGCGGACGCTCGCCCTCGCTCATGATGCCAAGGCGCTTGGCCACTTCGGTATAGGCTTCGACCAGGCCACCGAGATCGCGACGAAAGCGATCCTTGTCGAGCTTGTCGTTGGTCTTGATGTCCCACAGCCGGCAGCTATCAGGCGAAATCTCGTCGGCGACGACGATGCGCATCACGTCGTTTTCCCATAGCCGGCCCGTTTCCATCTTGAAGTCGACGAGACGGATGCCGACGCCGAGGAAAAGCCCGGAAAGGAAATCGTTGACGCGAATGGCGAGCGCCATGATGTCGTCGATCTCCTGCGGCGAAGCCCAGCCGAAGGCGGTGATGTGCTCTTCCGACACCATCGGATCGTTGAGCTTGTCGTTCTTGTAATAGAACTCGATGAT
>DASSLE010000093.1:0-6875 GCA_035689725.1 Pseudolabrys sp. | reverse complement strand
AGAGCTGGAGCGCTTCCAGAAAGAGGCGCCTGACCAGCCGGAGGTCACGCCCTGGGAGCAGAAAGAATATTTGGATCTATTCTGATGCGCTAATAATCGGGCCGTGCGGACCGCACGCGCGAGGGCGAGCCTGATCTTTGCTGGTGCGCCGGCGCCAAACGATGCCGCGTAGTCGGCAACTATCGGGTCACTGATCACATCGCCCGCGATCCATCCCAGCAAGCCTGCCCCGGCCCATATGATGAGCGGAAAATAATTGAGCAGGGCCATGATGATGTTCGCACCTGCGTCTGCTTGCTAGCATCCGCAATGCGATAGCAACGACTGCGATATGAATGGGAGTGCTCATGCCCGGCCGTCTTTGCGATGGGCAGCGACCGTGGAGAATCATCGTGCTGGGTGATGGAGCGTATTGGCGCCCGCAATATCGCGGAACTGGCGCATTGCGATGAGGGTTCAGGGAAAGCAACAGGGCTGATCGGATTCCGTTCGCGGCTTTGGTAGCATAAAAAGTATCAAAATTTGTTCTAGTCTCTCATCCGCGCGGGAATGAATGATGCATGTGACCAGGCCGACAGGAAGTCTTCCAATGCCCTATGCGATTACACCCGACAAAGTGAAGCTCTATTTCGAAGAGGTGGGGCGGGGCACGCCGATTCTGTTTGTGCATGAATTTGCGGGCGATCACCGCAGCTGGGAGCCGCAGCTGCGTGAATTTGGCAAACGCTACCGCTGCATCACCTACGCGGCGCGCGGCTACAAGCCGTCCGATGTGCCGGCAGATCCGGCCGCCTACAATTACCAGCATGTCATGCGCGACGCGGTCGCGGTACTTGATCATCTCAAGATCGAACAGGCGCATCTCATCGGTCTATCGATGGGGGGCTACACCGTCTTGCAGGTCGCGCTCAATTATCCTGGCCGCGTGTGCTCGCTTGTGCTTGCGGGCGCGGGCTCGGGCAGCGAGCGCTGGTACACCGAAGAATTTCACAAGCGTTCGCGCGATCTCGCCACGCAGTTCGAGCGGGAGGGTTCCGCCGCGGTAGCGCAGGCCTACGGACGCGGCCCGAGCCGTATCCCGTTCGAACTCAAGGATCCGCGCGGCTTCGCCGAATTTTCAAAGCAGCTTGCCGAGCACGACGCACAGGGCTCCGCGCATATGTCGCGCGGCTTCCAGGGTGAACGACCCTCGCTCTACGATTTCGAAAAAGAAATCAGGAAGCTGACGACACCGGCGTTAATTGTGGTCGGCGATGAGGATGAGCGGTGCATCGAGCCGGGCTTGTTCCTGAAGGACGCAATCCCGGCCTCCGGGTTGGCGATATTTCCGAAAACCGGTCACGCGGTGAATCTGGAAGAGCCGGACCTGTTCAATCAGGTGGTCGGCGATTTCCTGTCCCGCGCGGATAGTGGCCGCTGGCTGATGCGCGACCCACGCACGCGCGCACCCAAACGTACAGCGTAGTATTGGAACTCGGCGACGACTTTGCTCATTATTGAGAAGAGAATCCCGCTGAGGAGCTGCCGATGCTGAAATGGGCCTTGATTTTCCTGATCATTGCCGTGATCGCCGGCATTTTCGGCTTCACCGACGTCGAAGCCGCGTCAGCCACTATCGCCCAATGGCTGTTTGGTATCTTCGTAGTGCTATTTCTCGGCGCGCTGATCATTGGTCTCACCATAGGCGCTAAGCTCAAGATATGATTAGCGATTTTCGATAACTATGCCGGCACTTTGCCGGCAACCCCCCGGTTTTCTGGATATGATTGAGGCTGGATATTCAGCGCCAGCTGACGAAGCGTCAGACGTCGACGCTTGCCGCCAGCGCGTTGTCCTGGATGAATTGCCGGCGGGGCTCAACGAGATCGCCCATCAGCTGGTCGAAGAGCACGTTGGCTTCGTCGACTTCCTTGATGCGCACCTGCAACAGCGAACGTGCATTGGTATCGAGCGTCGTCTCCCACAGCTGCTCGGGGTTCATTTCACCCAAGCCTTTATAGCGTTGCAGCGAAAGCCCCTTGCGGCCGGCCGCGGTAAGCGCCTCGAACAGGCCGACCGGCCCGTGGATCGCGATGGTCTCATCCTTGCGGCGTAGCATCGCTGGCGGCGTCGGCCGTGGGAAAATTTGTTGCAGTGACGGCGCGAATTCATCGAGCTTGCGCGCATCAGCCGAGCCGAGGAGGGCTTGATCGATGACGGCAACTTCCTTGACACCGCGCACCGTGCGCTCGAAATGGAAGCCATTCTCATCGAACGTGCCTTTCCAGCCGCGTTCGGTTTCTTCCTCCAGAGCATCGAGCCGCTTGGCAATATAGTTGGCGGCGGCAGCACCCTTTTTCGAGTCGCTGGTGACGCCCGGATTGAGCACGCCGGCAATCGCTGCTTGTTCGATTACTTTGCGATTATAGCGGCTGTGCAGGCCACTCAGAATATTGCGGATTGTGCGTGCGTCTTCCACTAGCTTGCGTAGGTCGGCGCCGGCGCGCTCTTCGCTGGAGGCAAGCCGCAACACCGCGTCCTCGATACCGGTCGCGATCAGATAATCCTCAAGCGCGCGCTCGTCCTTGAGGTACTGCTCGGACTTGGCGCGGTTGACTTTATAGAGTGGCGGCTGCGCGATGTAGATGTGGCCGCGCTTGATCAGCTCTTCCATCTGCCGGAAGAAAAACGTCAGCAGCAGCGTGCGGATGTGCGAACCATCCACGTCCGCGTCCGTCATGATGATGATCTTGTGATAGCGCAGCTTGTCCGGGTTGAACTCGTCCCGCCCGATGCCGGTGCCAAGCGCCGTGATCAGCGTGCCGATCTCCTGGCTTCCCAGCATCTTGTCAAAGCGCGCACGCTCGACGTTTAGGATTTTGCCGCGCAGCGGCAGTACGGCCTGGAATTCGCGGTTGCGGCCTTGCTTGGCGGAGCCGCCGGCGCTATCGCCCTCGACAATGAACAATTCGGACTTGGCAGGATCGCGCTCCTGACAGTCGGCCAGCTTGCCGGGCAATGACGAAACATCGAGCGCGCCCTTGCGGCGCGTCAATTCGCGCGCCTTGCGCGCGGCCTCACGGGCGGCGGCTGCTTCCACCACCTTGCCGACGATGACTCTCGCTTCCTGCGGATGGATTTCGAACCAGTCCTGCAGAGCCTGGTTGATAACGTTTTCAACGACAGGACGCACTTCCGAGGACACCAGCTTGTCCTTGGTCTGCGAGGAAAATTTCGGGTCCGGCACCTTGCAGGATAGTACGGCGGTCAATCCCTCTCGGCAGTCATCGCCGGTAAGCGCGACCTTTTCTTTACGCGAGGTACCGGCGGTCTCGGCATACTGCGTGATCTGGCGCGTGAGCGCGCCGCGGAAACCGGCGAGATGGGTGCCGCCGTCGCGTTGCGGAATGTTGTTGGTGAAGCAGAGCACGCTTTCGTGATAGCCGTCGTTCCACCACAGCGCGCATTCGACCGTGATGCCTTCGCGCTCGGCCTTGATCATCACCGGACTGGGGATGAGTGAACTCTTGTTGCGGTCGAGATATTTCACGAAGGCCTCGACGCCGCCCTCGTATTTCATTTCCTCGCGCTTCTCGACCGCGTGGCGTTGATCGGAGAGCACGATGACGACGCCGGAATTCAGGAACGCCAACTCGCGCAAGCGATGCTCGAGCGTAGCGAAGTCGAACTCGAGCATCGTGAAGGTCTTGGGTGAGGGCAGGAATGTGACTTCCGTGCCGCGCTTGTCCTTCGCATCGCCAGTGGATTTGAGCGGAGCTGCCGCGACGCCATCGCGGAACTCCATGAAGTGCTCCTTGCCGTCGCGCCAGATGGTGAGCTTGAGCCAGGTCGAGAGCGCGTTGACTACCGAGACGCCGACGCCGTGCAAGCCACCGGATACCTTGTAGGCGTTCTGGTCGAATTTTCCGCCGGCGTGCAGTTGAGTCATAATGACTTCGGCCGCCGATACGCCTTCGCCCTTGTGGATGCCGGTCGGAATGCCGCGGCCGTTGTCGCGCACTGTGCAGGAACCGTCCGGATTGAGCGTCACCGCGACTTCGGTGGCAAATCCGGCGAGCGCTTCGTCGATGGCATTGTCCACCACCTCATAGACCATGTGGTGGAGACCGGAGCCGTCGTCGGTATCGCCGATATACATGCCCGGCCGCTTGCGGACGGCATCGAGGCCTTTGAGGACCTTGATCGACTCGGCGCCATAGTCTGATGGGTTTTTGCGGGCCGGTTCAGCCATTGGCGGCACCTTCAAGACGGGCAGAAAATTGAGTCGGAATGAGCGATTTGTGTGACACGAAAACGGCACCTCGTACAGAGAAAAGAAGAACCCTTAATATGTTGATTCAACGATACTTTTTAAAGTATGGCGGGGGCAAAAATCCCCACTTTTTTCACCTATTTTTTGTTGAATCGGCCTCCCAAACCCTGCGCAAAAAGGCTCACGTCGGCGACACTTGCACGAAGCGGAAGCGCTGGCGGCGGTTGATTCCATAGAGTGGCGGCGGTGAAATCTGAGCCGTGCTAGTCAGACGACGGCTCATGCGCGCTGAGAGTCAGCCGGCGCAAGTGTTGGAACCGAGGCTCGTAGTTTGGAATTGGCGCGCTGAATGCAGCAAGGCCCGCCGCCAAGATTTCGATGCGGTCAAGATCGGCATGCGTTTTTTCGAACGCACGACTGAGTTCGCTCTTCACCCGATCGATTGCTGCATCCGTTGCCATCGCAGCCCCGTGCTTTCACTACTAGGATAAAAGCGATTGCTCGGTGATGGTTCCTAATTTCGAATAATTGATCGGATTTCGATTAACAAAACGTGAGCACAGCTAGCGGAACCCGACCGCTGCCGGTTCCACGTTGCCGTTGCGCACGATGAACAAACTTGCGCGGCCGATGATGTCGCCGAAGGCTGCCGGATCGGCGCCTGTCATCCACACTTGCGCGTCCAGTGAGGACAATGCGTCGTAGAGCGCCGCGCGTCGCGATGGATCGAGATGGGCAACCACCTCGTCGAGCAATAGCAATGGCGCAAAATTGGTCATCTGCTTGATCAAACGGGCGTGGGCAAGCACCAGCCGGATCAGCAACGCCTTCTGTTCACCGGTCGAGGCCTCGGCAGCAGGGATGTTCTTGCCAGCATGGCTTACGACGAGATCGGATAGATGAGGCCCGTCGAGCGTTCGTCCCGCAGCGGCGTCGCGTGCGCGATTTTCTTTCAAGAGCGCGCGATAGCGGTCCTCGATCTCTGTGGCACTGTGGTCCGGCAACAGCTGTTCCATCCAGCCCTGCAATGCGATCTCTGCTTGCGGGAATTCCGGAGTCTCCCTGTGCGAGACGTCAAGGGCCGCCGATAGTCGCTTGGCTGTTTCTGCGCGTGCGGCAGCGACGGCCACGGCGACCTCGGCGGTTTCATGCTCGACGGCATCGAGCCAATGTGAATCGCTCGGAGCATCTTCGAGAAGCCGATTGCGTGAACGCAGCGACCGTTCGAGTGCTGCGACCCGGCTCGAATGTTGCGCATCGACGGCCAGCACCAGCCGGTCGAGGAAGCGCCGGCGTTCCGAGGCCGGACCGTTGAACAGCGGGTCCATGGCTGGCGTGAGCCACACCACGCGCAGGTGATCTGCGAAGGCAGCTGCCGATCCAACGCTTTCGCGGTCGATGCGGCATCTGCGGATGGGCGCGGATTCCTCGCCCGCCGGCGGATCGATGCCCGTGCCAAGCGTGGCAAGCCCCAGCATGCCTTCAATTTCGGCGGACACTGCCCAGGCGCCGTCGCCTTCCGAAAAGGCGAGTTCTTCCATGGTGGCGCGGCGCAATCCGCGGCCGGGAGTGAGCAGGGAGATCGCCTCGATCAGATTGGTTTTGCCGGCGCCGTTCGCCCCGGTGAGAACCACCGGCCCCGCTCGGTCGAGCAAAATTTGCGCGGCGTGATAGCTGCGGAAATTGGTCAGCGTCAGGCGTTGGATGAAGGCGGCGGCCATTGACGACCCATACCACCCTCTCGCTTATCGAGAGAAGCTCACACCCGCATCGGCATCAGCACGTAAAGCGCGCCCTTGGCGTCCTTGTCCTGGATCAACGTGGGCGAGCCGGGATCGGCGAGCTTGAGGATGGCAACTTCGCCCTCGATCTGCGCGGCAATGTCGAGCAGGTAGCGCGAGTTGAAACCTATATCGAGCGGTTCGGCGTCGTACTCGACTTCGATCTCTTCGGTAGCGCTACCGGAATCGGGATTGGTCACCGACAACACAAGCCGTCCGCTGGTGATGGAAAGTTTGACCGCGCGGCCACGCTCACTTGAAACAGTCGAGACGCGGTCAACCGCGGCTTCAAAATCCTTTTTGTCGACGACCAGACTCTTGTCGTTGTTGACCGGGATAACCCGCGCATAATCGGGAAAGGTGCCATCGATCAGCTTGGAGGTGAGGACCACATTGCCGATTGTGAAACGAATTTTCCCGACAGAAAGTTCTATCGCGACTTCTCCTTCGCCGGTCTCGATCAGACGCTGGACCTCGCCCACCGTTTTTCGGGGCACAATAATGCCGGGCATGCCCGCGGCGCCTTGAGGCAATGGTAATTCGACCTGAGCGAGACGGTGCCCGTCGGTTGCCACCGCGCGTAGCGTTCCCGACTTGGCTGTGCCCGCTGTGTGGAGATAGATGCCATTGAGGTAATAGCGCGTCTCCTCCGTCGAGATCGCGAACTGGGTCTTGTCGATCAGGCGCTTGAGGTCGGCGGCGGCGAGCTTGAAGGAATGGCTCATCTCGCCGGCGGCAAGATCGGGGAAGTCGCTCTCCGGCAGGGTCTGGAGTGTAAAGCGCGAGCGTCCCGCGCGCAGCGAAAGTACGGCGCGGTCTCCGGATCCTTCGAGTACAATCTG